>DATFVB010000257.1 GCA_035260525.1 Thermoanaerobaculia bacterium | reverse complement strand
CCCGAACGCCGTCGATCGCGCGGTCGCGACGGGAAGCCGCGTCCTCCAGATCTTCGTCAAGAACTCGAACCGGTGGGTCGGCAAGGAGATCACGGACGAGGAGGCGGCGGGATTCCGCGCGGCGCGCGCGAAAGCCGGACTGCTGGCCGTCGCCGCGCATTCCTCGTATCTCATCAACGCCGCCGGCGGTAACGCCGCTCTCCGCCGCCGCTCGACGGCGGCTCTGGCGGAGGAGCTCGAACGGTGCGAGCAGCTCGGCGTCCCCGCACTCGTCCTCCATCCCGGCTCGTGCGGCGAGAGCGGCGTCGCCGCGGGAGTGCGGCGCGTCGCCCGCATGCTCGACGATGCTTTCCGGCGAGCGGATTCGCGGACGGCCATCTGGCTCGAAACGGCGGCCGGGCAGGGAGCGTGCGTCGGCGCGCGATTCGAGGAGCTTCGCGACGTGATCGGGGCCTCGAAGCAGCCGGAGCGCCTCGGCGTCTGTCTCGACACGTGCCACGTCTTCGCCGCCGGCTACGAGCTGCGGACTCCGGACGGATACGCGGAGACGATCGCGGCCTTCGATCGCGCGCTCGGGCTTTCCCGGCTCCGCGCGATGCACGTCAACGACTCGAAGAAGGACCTCGGGTCGCGCGTCGACCGCCACGAGCACATCGGGAAGGGGAAGATCGGAGACGCCGGATTCCGGAACATCATGACCGATCCGCGCCTGGCGGCAGTGCCCAAGTTCCTCGAAACGCCGAAGGATAAGGACCTCGACTGGGACCGGAAGAACCTCGCGAAGCTGCGGAGGCTGGCGGGGATCCGCACGCGGGCGACTCGCCGTCCGTAGAATAGGCTGATCACGGATCGAAAGGATTGCGCCGCGGCCGCGCGTATCGCGGGCAGGAGCGGGGAGAGGGCCGCCAGAGGCCGCACTCCGCCCGAACGGCGCGTCGATCGATGAAGAGCGCGAGGGGAAGAGTCGAACCGACTTTTCCGCGATTCGATACGAGCATCCTCGTTCCCGCTCTCGTCGCCGCCGCGCTTCTCGGCACGACCGCCGCGTGGATCCGGAGCCGCGGACCCGTTCGTCTGGCACGGCCGCCCACGGTGCTCTCGAACGACCATCCCGCGGTTCGTCCGATCGCTCCGATGCTGGTTTTCCTCGACGAGGTCCACGCCCGCGTCCCGGCAGGCGCCCGGGTCGCCTTCATCACCCCCGCACGCGACGACGGAACGCTTTCGCGGGATTTCCTGATCGCGGTCGGACGGCTGCCGGAGCAGCGGGTGATCCCGATTTTCCACGACGCGGACAAGGCGGCGTCGATCGACGTCGCCGATTTCGTCGCCGCCTACGGATTCCCGCTAGACTCGCCGAACCTGGGGAGCGAGGCGGTCTTCGGCGGCGGTTACCTGTACCGGGCCGCCCGGTGATGACGGCGGGAGCAAAGTTCCTTCTCGCCCTGCTGGCGATTCCCGCGATCGGCGCGGGCGTGCTCTTCGCAGCCCGCCGACGTCTTCCGGGCCTCGCGGCGCTCCTGGGGGCGAGCACGGCCGTGGGCATCGCGGCGCTGTCCTTCGAGATGCTCGCGTTCTCGCTCCTGGGCTGGAAGTGGACGCTCCCCCTCCTCCTGGCTCCCGCCGCGATCGCGGCCGTCTGGCGAATGTCTCGGAAGTCTTCGCTGTTGCTCGCTCCGTCCCTCCCCGGCCGCCGAGCCGCGCTGGGCCTCGCCGCGGTCGCCCTGATCCTCGCCGCGTACGCTGCCGGGACCGCACGGGCGACGTCTTCCGACCTGATCCTCTTCTGGGGAGCCAAGGGCGAGCAGTTCGCCCGGGCGCGGACCCTGGATTTCGAATTCCTGCGTCGCCCGGAGCTCTACCTGATGCATCCCGACTACCCGCCCGGCCTTCCCTTTCTGCTCGCGTTCGGAACGATGGCCGCCGGACGCTTTCCGTGGGGCGCGTCGCTCCTCGTCATGCCGGGAATCCTCGCCGCGACGGCCGCGATCTTCAAGGCCGGCGCCGAAGCGCGGCTCCGAGACCCCGAAGCGGCCTCGTGGCTGACCGTGCTCTTCACCGGAACGCTGGTCCTGACGAACCTCGTGAGCATGACCGCCGGAAACGCGGACTCCGAACTCGTCCTCTTTGAAACCGCGGCCCTCGCCGCTCTCCTCTCGATTCGGGAGCACCGACTGGCGGATTGGTCGGCCGGCCTCGCGCTCGCCGCCGCGGTCCTGACGAAGCTCGAAGGCGTCTTCTTCACCGGGCTCGTCCTCTCGGGTGTCCTGATCTTCGGCGGCGGCCGATGGGCGGCGCGCCTGAAATCGGCCGTTCGCATCCTGGCCGCTCCCGTGGTCACCTTCCTGACGTGGTACGCGCTCTGTCGCGCGCACGGCCTCCTCGACATGTTCCGCGGCGGCCCCTTCGGCGCCTTCACGCTCCGAAACTTCTGGCGCATTCCTCCGGCGATGGCCGTCTCCGCCCGCTACGACTCCGCGTACCTGCCGTGGATCGCTCTGCTGGCCGCAGCCTTCGTGTTCCGGCGGTTCGGGCGGGCGATGCTCCCTCTCTGGACCGCCGCCGGCTTCCTGGCGGTCAACGTGTTCTTCTACCTGCACGGAACGCGCGATCCGACGGAATGGATCGGCTGGTCGGCGGCGAGGACGCTGATCACCGTCCTCGTATGCGGGTTTCTGTCGATCGGACGGGCTCGAGTGTCGGAGGCGCCGGGCGAAGCTGAGCCCTTCCCCGTTCCCGCTCGAACCTAACGGCCCACCCGGATGAAGAGCGCGGCGGCGAGAACGGCCGCTGCCGCCAGAGCGAGACCGATACGGAAGGACGTCGGCCGGTACTCGAGACGGATGCGATGCCGGCCCGCGGGCACGCGAAATCCGACGAAGGCGTGGTTGGCGAAGCGGATCGGGAATCGTGTATTACCCTCGCGCGCCCGCCACCCTTTCCAGTTCGTTTCGGACGCAACGATCCACGCCGGCGCGGCGGCGTCGACGCCGAGCACGAGGTCGGGGCCGTCCTCCCGGACCACCACCGACGCCGCGCCGTTTTCGACCTCGCGCGGCCTTTCGCCCGGCGCCTCGATCCAGGCGACTCCGGAGAAGTCGGTCTCATGCTCCATCTCGGCGATGGTCCGCGAGGGATCGCCCACGAACCGGACGCGGCGCGGCGCAAACGCCCGCGGAAGGACGCCGGGGCTCTCGAAGATCGAAAGCGACGGACCGCGCTCGACCTCGCGCCAGCCGGACGGGGCAACCGCGGACGGGTCTGACGCGACGTACCGGACGTTCAAAAAGCGAAGGAAAGGACGGGCGGGATCGTCGATGCGATTGAACCAGAGGCGCTGAGGCGTCGACCAGAGGGGAAACGTCTCGCCGAGCCGAACGTTGTTGATCCCTTCGTACCCGCGGACGTCCTCGAGCCCGTAGAGCGAGGACTGGTTCGGCCGCAGGGCGTCGCCGAGGCCGGCGATTCTCCACGGCGCATCGCCGCGCGCAAGCCGTTCGAGCTCGGGGATCGGAGGATGGAAGTCGGCCGCCCGAAACGTCGGCGAGGGCCGCGGCGTCTCGGCCGATCGGACGAGCAGGAAGAGCGCGAGCGCGGCGGGCGCGAGAACCGCCGGCCGGCGCCGCGCCGCGAGCCATCCCAGAAAGAGAAGAACGATGCCGCCGCAGAAGAAGGCCGCCGAGCGCACGAGCGGACCCGGGTCGACGCCGTGCGCCGCGAGCGCCGGACGCCGCCACAGGGCGACGGCGCCAGCCGCCGCCGCGACGATGGGCAGCAGGAGCGCGCGCCGGAGCGTCGTCCGCGCGAGCTCCTCGAGGCCGATCGCGGCGAGCGCGGCGAGCAGAAATGCGGTCGCGCTCGCGAGCCGGTTGTTCAAGGCGAGCCGGAAGACGGGAAGGCGGTTGACGAGGTCGGCGATTCCGGGGATGCCCGCCGCGATCGCGAGCGTCAGCGCCGCGAGGATCGCGAGCGGCCATTTCTCGCGGCGGCCGGAGAAGAGTCCCATCGCCGCGAGCGCGAGCGCGATTCCGCCCACCGATGCGATCGTCGCGGAGTCGAAGCTCGGAGCCGCAGGGTTGGACGAAGAGAGCCACCGCCCGTAGAAGTCGGGAAAGATCGCGCCGACCGCGCTCTTTGCCGACTCGACCGCGCCGTTCGACGTCCGGCCGGGCGCGGCCGAGAACCGCTGCCGGGCCTCCGCCGTCTGCGGGAGCGCTTCGAGGACGGGAAGCACCGCGGGCGCCGCGATCGCGAACGCGAGGAGACCGGCGCCGACGGCCCCCGCGATCGCGCGGCCGGGCTTCTCGGCGCGCGTGAGCTCCCAGAGAAACCAGAGACCGGCGACGAACGCCACGTGGAAGGCCGACTCCGGGTGTCCCCCGACGAGCGAGAGCCAGAGGGCGCACGCCGCCGCGCCGAATCCGCGCGGCTCGCGCCGGGCCAGCCGGCGCATTCCGGCCATCATGAGCGGCAGCGGCGCGAACGACTGCGCCTGCGGCCATCCCGTCCAGAAGAGGAAGTGGAACGACAGCATCCACGCCGCCCCGCCGAAGAAGGCGAAGACCGGCGCGAGTCCGAGGTCGCGCAGGAAAACGAAGCCGCAGAGCGCCCCGAGGAAGAGCCCGAACGCCGCCGCGAACGTCCGCGCCGTTGCGAGCGGCAGGAGGAGGCCGATGACCGACGAAGGATGGAAGGGGCCGGGCTGCGCCGCGCCCGCCAGCACGTCGCCGCAGAGGATCGACGGGTTCCAGAGAGGAGCGCGGCCCGCGCGCCAGTCGCTTCGGACCGCCGCCTGCCAGGGGACCATCTGGAAGGCCACGTCGGTGAGCAGCCCGTTGCCGTAGTCCCGATGGAGATCCGCCCCGCCCTTCGACGATAGCGGCGAGGCCGCGTACGCAAGATTGAGCGGGCCGAAATACCCGCCGGTCAGCATCGCCTTGCCCGTGACGAGGAGCGGGAGAAGTGCGATCGCCGCGCCCCACGGCAGCGAAATCCGCCGCAGGAACCGCGACGCGAGCCCCAGGGCCGCGGCGCACGTTCCGGCGTAGACGACGATCGGGAGCAGAATCAACTTCCGGTCATTGTAGCGGGTGCGTCAGCGCGGAACGTGGTACAGCCGGATCGATTTCCCGATCCGCGCAAAGGCGTAGTCGTCGAGCCACGCGTACGCCCCGCGGCGCGCGTCGGGGTCCGTCGCGAGCGCGCCCTCCGGCAGCGCGTACCAGCCGGGCGCCCGGCGATCCTCAGCCAACGGGACGAGCTCCGCGCCGCGGTCGGCGAGATGGTTCTGCAGCAGCACCGTTCCGGAAAAGAGGACCGAGATCGGACGGATGTGCCTGCGCGCGATCACGTCCGTCAGGCGAAGCCAGTCCTGCCCCCAGTCGAGATTGCTGTCGCTCAGGATCCGCTCCGGATGCGGCCCCGCCGCCTCGTTGAACCAGGAGAGGTAGTCCGGATGGGCCGCTTCGGCCCCGATCGCCGTCCAGGCGACCAGAACCGCCGCCGCGAACCGCCACTCGGGTTTTCGCGCCATCCGGACCGCGGCGCATCCGGCGGCGGCCGAGAGCGGCACGTACAGCGGCAGGAGGTGACGCACGCCGATGTCGATCGACGACGGGAGGACCGAGAGGAGCATCGCGATCGGCATCAGCGCGGCGTCGAGGGCGCGCCCCTCCCGCCGGCACGCCGCCGCGATCCCGGCGAGCGCGAGCGCCAGGAACGGAATCGGCGTCTTGAAGAAGAGCGCGACCGGAAAGTAGTACCACCAGCCGTGGGTACGCATCCGGCCGAGAAGGAAACCGGGATGCCCGGCGGCGTTCTCCGCCCCGAGCTCCGCCGCGCCGACGAGGAGGAGCGGCGCGGGGACGGGAACGTTCGCCGCGAGCCATACCGCCGCGCCCCGCGCCGCCGGAGGCGCGGCCATGCGCAGGAAGTCGCCGGCGGCGGGATAAGCGCTCGCCGCCGTGCCCACCTCGAAGCGGTACCCGGCCCAGATGATCGAAGAAGCGATGGCCGCAGCGAGCAGGGCGCTCCGGTCGAGGCCGCGCGTCCCGCGGGGGACTCGCCGCGCGGCCGCGACGATTGCGACGGCGATCGCGAAGAACGGGACGAACGAGAACTTCGAAAGGATTCCCGCCGCGGCCGCCGCTCCCAGCGCCGACGCCCGGCCGGGAGTCGGATGGTCCCGCCAGCGGTCGAAGGCGACGAGAGCGAGCGCGAACGTCGCCGCGGCGGCCATGTCGGTCGTCGCGAGGCCCGCATGTGCGCGCACGGGCGGCAGCCACGCGAAGAGCGCGGCCGCGGCGAGGCCGCTCGCGCGGCCGAACCGGCGCGCGGTCCATGCGCCCGTCGCGAGGATCCCGGCGACGAGGAAAACGAGGTTCCCGGCCCGCGCCCGGGCGACGTTCTCGCGGTAGTCGCCGGAATAGAGGACGGCGTTTCCCCGGCTCATGTTGTCGGGAGAGGTCGCCGCCGGAACCGGCGCGCGGGCGAGGGCGAATGGAAGGGCCGCTGCGATGCGGGCGAGGGGCGGATTGTCGGGCTGCGCCGTGTAGGGGCGGCCGTACAGCCAGTCGAGCCCGCAGGCGAGATGCATCGGCTCGTCGTACGTGGCACTGAAGACCCGGCGCGTGGCGGACACTCTCGCGACCGCGAACGCCGCGATCACCGCGTACCCGACGATCACGGCCTTCTTCGCGTTCACGCAAACGGTCTACGCGGCGGCTTTTCCGCTCGTTTGCGTTATCCGCGGCGCAACGCGGCGTATCGACCGCCTGCGGGAATCGCTCCGCGATTTCCCGCAGTCCTGCTACTACGGAGAGAGGAGTTGGCTCGGCGCGTCGGGGCGAGACGCGGAACCCTTCTTCTTCGAGAGGTCGCTTACGGAGTCAGGCGCATGCTGCCAGGTAGGAGAAGAGTGAGGCGCGGCGAGACGTGAGCGAGACGGGATGCGGGTCGCCCGCCACGTCCCGAGGCGTACCGAGAGCGTACGTTGAGGGCGGGGCGGGCGGCACGCGGCCGTATTCGCTCGATGTATCGCCGCGCTTGCCTAGAAGACTTTCAAAATATCGTTATAGATGACGATGCCCATCAGCAACACCAGCAGCACGAAGCCGAACTGCAGGATCCGCTCTTTCACGCGCAGCGAGAAATCGCGGCGGAGCGCTCCCTCGATGACGACGACCGCGAGCTGACCGCCGTCGAGCATCGGCACCGGCAGGAGATTCAGGATCCCGAGCTGGAGCGAAAGCATTCCCATCAACGCGATGAACGGCCCGATCCCCTCCCGCGCCGCCTCCCCCGCGAACTGTCCGATCGCGATCGGCCCCGACATCTGCTTGACCGACGCCTTCCCCTGGAAGAGCTTCGCGAGGACCGCGAGCGTCGCCTGGGTGTCGGTCCGCAGGCTCCGCCATCCCTGGCGGATCGCCTCTCCGGGAGGGTAGCGCTCGATCACTTCCGCCACGTCGGGCTCGAGCTGGACGCCGATCTTCCACGCGCCGCTTTCCTGGCGCGGCCGGACCGCGAGCGAAACCGGCTGGCCGCCGCGCGACACGAGGAAGGTCTCCGGTCCCGGCGCATGCCTCGCCACGGCATCCGTCACGTCCGTCAGGGACTCGACCTTCTCCCCGTCGATGCTCTTGACGAGGTCTCCCGGCCGAAGCCCGGCCTCCTGCGCGGGCGAGCGCGGGAGCACCCTTCCGATCTTCGGCGGGAGCGCCGGCCCGAGACCGGTAAAGCCGAGGTCGAATTTCGAGACCGCGCGCGGAACCA
>DATFVB010000256.1 GCA_035260525.1 Thermoanaerobaculia bacterium | reverse complement strand
TCCCCGACGTCATCACGGAAGACAGCCGGACCTGACGGTTCGGCTCTTCCGGCGAAAAGAACCTCTCGGGAACGCTCCCGTCAGCGAACGAGTCGAAGGCGAAGGCGTCGCTTCGAAACGCCGCGGTCACATCGCCGCTCCCCCCCGGCGTGCTCATGAATGATCCCGGCTCGCGGCGCTCGGAAAGACCCGCTCGGCCCGCCCGGCGAACGTGGACTCGATGTTTCTTCACCCATCCGACCGGGCCGCCGGGTGTCCGGCTTCCAGATGACCATTCCCGTTCTCGTAACCGGCGCCGGGCATGACGCAGGCGCCGCCCGCGTCGATCGTTCCAGCGAAACGACTTGCGCGTTCGACGCGCCGGCGCGGCGGGCTGGCCTTCCCATTGCGATTCACCGATCCCGAAAGTGAGGTACCCAATGAACACCGGACTCATGCATCGATTCTCTTCCTGGGGGGCGATCGCGCTCGCCGCCGCGCTCGCGATGGGCACGGCGTCGCGTGGGTTTGCTCAGATGTCCGCGAGCATTCCCTTCACCGACCTGGCCGACTGCGGCGGCTTCGTCGATCCCATCGCGGAGGCCTATTTGACCGGCCTCACCAACGGGACGTCGGCCACGACATTCAGCCCCACCGGCCTGGTCAACCGCGAACAGATGGCGGCCTTCGTCACGCGCACGCTCGACAGCTCCGTGAGCCGGACGATCGTCCGCGCGTCTCTGGGCCAGTGGGCCGTGCCGAAGTCGATCCTGCAGATGGCGACGACGTCGCTCGGCGGCGTGCTGATGAATACCGTTTCCGACGGGCCCGACGTGTGGGTCGCCGACAGCTCGGGCGGCCGGGTGCTCAAGATCCAGGGAAGCACCGGGCGTTTGCTGGAGACGTGGACCGGCGCCACCGGCGCGTTCTCGATGGTTTCCGCGATGGGAAAGATCTTCGTCATCTCCAACAGCGGCGCCCTCTATCAGATCGATCCTCAGAATGCCCCCGGCGCCGTGACCGTCATCTCGACGACCGCGCCGTTGCTCGCGGGGCCGACGAGCATCCTGTTCGACGGAAGCCAGCTCTGGGTGATCGGCTATAGCGGAGTATCCCTCGTCCATCCGCGCTCGGGTCCATGGTCGGTGACCACGTACACCGACGGCTTCAGCGCCCTCACCGGCGCGATCTTCGACGGGAATCACGTCTGGGTCACGGATTTCAACGCGGGCACTCTCCTCGAGCTCAACGAGTATGCCAATGTGATCCGCACGGTGGCCGTCGGCAAGAATCCGATGTATCCCGTGTTCAACGGCACGAACATCTTCGTCCCGTGCTTTTCCGACGACTCGGTCGCGGTGGTGCACGTCTCCTCCGGAGCGCTGATGACGACGATCACCGGCAACGGCCTCAGCGGCCCGGAATCCGCCGCCTTCGACGGCGACAAGATCCTCGTCACGAACTTCAGCGGCGACAGCGTCTCGGTGTGGAAGTCGACGACTCTGGCTCCGCTCGGAGCGATCGACATGGGGACCGACTCCTTCCCGACGTTCGTCTCCAGCAACGGCGTCAATTTCTTCATCACCCTCCAAAGCGGCACACTTGCCCGCTTCTGAATCCGCCGGCATTCCTCCTCGACCTCCGCGGGTCACGGGGCGCTCCGAAAGGGGCGCCCTTCCTGTTGGTTCCGACGAGCCCGGCTGCGGTATTCTCGAAGCATCTTGAAGCCCGGATCTGCGCGCCGCTCGCGTCCCGGCTCCCGCCGCGCCGGCTGACCCATGAAACTCCCCTTCACGCGCGCGCAGTTCCTCGACGTCTTCGGCGCGTACAACGGCGCCGTGGGACCGGCCGCGCTCGCGCTCTGGCTCGCCGCGGCTCTTCTCGCGTGGGGAATGCTCGCGCGCCGCCCGGCAGGAGGCCGTGTCATGGCGGCGTACCTCTCGGTCCTCTGGTTCTGGAACGCCGTCGTCTATCACGGCATCTTCTTCCGCAGGGTCAATCCGGCCGCGATCGGCTTCGCCCTCCTCTTCGCCGTCGAAGGCGTGCTGCTCGCCGGCCTCGCCGTGTTCGGCCGGGGAATTCGTCCCGCCGCACACGGGCCGCGCCCCGTGGGGGAGCGTCCCACCGCCGGCGGAAGCTGGCGCGCCGCCGCGGGAGCGGTGTTCCTGATCGCCGCGCTCGCGTACCCTCTCGCCGTTCTCGCCGCCGGCGAGCGCTGGCCGCGCCTGCCGACGTTCGGCGTTCCCTGTCCGACGGTCCTCTTCACCGTCGGCGTCTTCCTGCGGCGCGACTTTCCGATCCGGGAGATCGTCTCGGCGGTGCCGCTCGTCTGGTGCGTCTTCGGTGGCTCGGCGGCCGTCCTCCTCGGGATGGCGCCCGATTACTCGCTGTGGGCCGCCGGCGCGGCGATCATCGCCGACCTCGCCGGAAAGCGGCGCCGGAGACGCGCGGAGCGCCGGCTCCGCTGAGGCGTCTCGCGGATCAGCGGGAATCGGCCGACGAAGCCTCCGGCCAGGCGGGAGCCGAGAGCCGGATCACCCACATCGGCCCGCCGAACCACGCGGGACTCTCGGACCGCAGGAACGTGGGCGCGTCGCCGCCGAGGATCCAGATGTGAGTGTCGGGCGGCTGCTTCCCGAGGAGCTTCGCCAGGACGCCCTTGATCCCGGAGAGCTCCACGTGCACGACCCAGCGTTGCGCCTTCCGCCGGGACGATCCGACCGAAATCGTGTCTCCGCCGTCGCGCGAGAGCGCGAGCGTGACGATCGAAGGTTTCGGCGTCGCCGCAAGATACGGCGCCGAGGTCTTCCCCGCCCCTGCCGGGAGGTTCTTCAGGAGCGTGGGGACGAGGCCGTTGGCGAGGTCCGCGGGCAGCTCCATGCGCCGGTCGATCGTCTCTTCCCTGCCGTCCTTTCCGGTCGTCCTCACGGTCACGTGCCCGGCCGGCCGGTCGATCGTGATCTCGATCGGGTGCGGGAAGCTCGGACCTTTCTGGATCATGTGATCGGTCAGGAGCTCGAAGCGATCGCGCTGGAGGAACACGGTCGTTTCGTCCTGGAGCGATCCGTCCCGAAAGCGGAAGACGAGACGGCTCGTAACCCGGTCTCCCCGCGCGAACTGGATCGAGTCGCCGTCGGCGAGAATCTTCCCCGCCGGCGTCGCAAGCGTCAGGAACCCGTGCACGACCCCTTCCGGGAAGCGGACGGGGACGGCGGCGGCGTGTGCGACGGACGAGGCCAGTACCGCGACGATGAAACCCGGTGCCGCGAGAACGCGTCGAATGCTCATTCGCCTCCGATCTCTGCGAAAGTGACGCCAAAAAAGGAGCCCGGCCCTCTCGAGCCGGGCGTTCGAAGCCGATCGGGAAGGATCCTCAGTCGCCGGATTCGATCTTGACCGTCTCCGCCAGGATGCTCCCGTCGCCCTGAAGGATTCCCTTCACTTCGACCTGCATCCCGGCCGCGAGATCGGCGAACGTCTTCGCGTCGCCGTCCTGCTGGATCACGGTGTTCGAGTCGGTGTCGATCGTCACGTTGCCCGAGCCCGTCGTCAAGACGAACGTCTGGGTGCCGCTGTCGGTGGAAAGAATCGTCCCGCTGACCTCGGTCTCCTCGATCTCCGGCGCCTCGAAGCCCACCTTCGAAGCGAGGATGCGGCCGTCTCCCTGGAGCGCCCCCGAGACCTCGACGGCGTCGCCGGCCGCGATGTCGCCGCAGGAAGCCGGCGAGCCCTTGCTCGAGAAGGCGGTGCTTCCGTCGAAGGAGACGGTCACGTCGCCGGAATCGGTCGAGACGACCATCGTGTCGGCCCCGCAGTCGATCGACGAAACCGTTCCCGAGATCTCCGACTCCTGAGCGTCGCCGCCGCCGCCGTCTTCCGATTCGATCGAGACCTTCGCTGCGAGGATCGACCCGTCTCCCTGGAGCGTGCCCGAGACCTCGACCGTGTCGCCCACCTGGACGTCGGAGCACGCCGCGGCGTTGTCCTGCTTCTGGAAAGCGGTCGACGAATCGAAGGAAACCGTCACGTCGCCGGAATCGGTCGAGACGATCATCGTGTCGGCCTCGCAGTCGACCGATGAGACCGTTCCCGTGATCTCCGCTTCCTGAGCTTCCGGGGCCTCGATCGAGACCTTCGCGGCGAGGATCGACGCGTCCCCCTGGAGCGTGCCCGAGACCTCGACCGTGTCGCCCACCTGGATGTCGGAGCACGTGGCGGCGCTGCCGTGCATCTTGAACGTCGTGAACGCGTCGAACGCGACCGCCGCGTCGCCGGAACCCGTCGCCACGGTCATCGTGTTCGAGCCGCAGTCGATCGCGCTCACCGTGCCCTGGATCTCCGTCTCGCCGGGGTTGTCCGAGCCGGACGCCCCGCCATGGTCGTCGTGACCGGCGATCCGCGTGAGCGCCGACGACGAATGATCGCCGTCGGAGGGGACCGAGATCCGCGATCGCCCGCGATCGGCATTCGCGCGGGGCGCCGCGATAGCGGACAGGAACGCCAGACTGAGGGCAACGACGAAAAATCGGAATCGCATGAGATCCTCCTCGATTGCGCTTCGAAGGTCTCTGAGATCCCGCCGGCGAATTCCGAATCCGGGATCTCAGGTGCCCTCGGGGCGCCGTTGCGCGAAACGGTAGCAGCGCGCTTTCGCGCGCGGAGGCTCCTGAAGAGAGCCTTAATACGGAGCAGCCTGGTGCGTTCGGATCTTTCGGCGGCCTGCTCGGGTCCGATACGTTTCCACGAGCCAGGCGAAACATTGTCCAACGCGCGGGCCGAGAGATCGGCCCTATCCGGGAGGAAACATGAACTCCTCGCGACGGCCCGGGCTCCGGATGTCTTCGATATGGCTCCTCGCAATTCCCGTCCTGGCGTGCACGACGACGACCCGCCTTCGAACCTTTCGCGACCCTTCTCTGCGATCCGTCCACATGGCGCGCGTCGCGGTCCTGCCCCTTCGAGGGACGAGATTGCCACCGGACGTCGAAGGGGATTTGAACCGCGCGGCGACCCGAAGGCTGGCCGCAACCAATCCGAATCTCGAGATCATCGGGCCGGCGCAATCGCAGCGACTTCTGGAGGATGCGGGTCTGGCCGGATCGTATTCACGTTTTGCGCGGAGCTCCCCGACACCCGGCGACATCGATATGGTCGGCCTGAAGCGGATCTCCGATGCGTTGAAAACCGACGCCATTCTTCAGGGCGACGTCTGGCAGATCGATCGCCCGAATGACGGATTCTTCCACCACACCGTCGTCGCTGAGTTGACGCTCCGGTATTCGCTGATCGGTCTGGGGAACGGCGAGCTCCTCTGGGAAAACTCTGCCACGGTTCGGAAGGAGCGGATGAAGTCCGAGGACGCCCCGCGGATCGAGGACGCCATACCCCGGGCCCAGTCGCTCGTGCTGAAGGATTTTCCGACGCTGCGCTAGACGCGGGGGCCCTCGGCGGCGTCCCGCGGAGCTTCAGCGAGTTTCGGGTGCCACTAACAAAGCGGCCCGGCCGGCGGACCGGCCGGGCCCACAATTCGAGTCACCGCAAGGTCAGCACCCCGGGTCGATCGTGACGCTGGTCGTCGGACCGTTCGTGGTGCAGCCGTCGCCGCTCGTCACCGTGACCTGAAGGTCCACGGATCCCGGGCCGGTCGGCGTGAACTGGATGCTCCTCGTTCCCTGGCCGGAAGTGATCGTTCCGTTGTCGTTGGCGATGCTCCACGAGTACGTCGCGCCCTTGCCCGCGGTCGAAACCGATGCCGTGTTCCGAGTCGAGCTCGCGATGCCACTTTGGGGTCAACGCCTTGTTATACATTAAGCGAGCGAGCGGTCCGGCGCCACGACAGGGAGAGGAGCAGCTGCGGATCTTCGCCCGGTCGTACCGAGCCGCCGGGACGGCCTCGGGGCCGTTTCCCGCTTGCCGCGCGAGGACCTACTGCGCGGGAAGCTCCCGATACTTCGCCGCGATCACCTGCATCGTGCCGTTCTGTTCCTCCGCGGTCACGCGAAGAAGGAGCGGGACGCTCGCGGTTCCGGAGAGATCGAGAACGGCCGGCAGCTCGAGGTGCGTCGACCACTTTGTCTGCCCCACGGAATCGACAATCGCCGTCGCCGACTTCGACCCGGAGGCGACGGTGCGGTAGGTCCCCGTCTTGTCGTCGCCCTTCAGCACCTCGTAGCTCAGGAGCTTCAATCCTTCCGAGCTGTCGGCCGCGACCTTGACGGAGATCCGCGGAGAGACGCCGCTCCTCTCCTGCCTCACCTCGATGACGGAGTCCGGCGACTTGAGGTAGACGTCGGCCGGCCCCTTCTCGATGTGTCCATGGGAGACCGTCGTGTGCTTCACCATCAAGATGAAGCAGCCGGACAGCGAGAGCAGCAGAGTTGCCGCGAGAATCGGGCGACCGGACCTCGGCAGTTTCATCGGGTCTCCTTTCGAGCGCCCCGACCGGGCCTCTCGATCATCGGCGGAGGAAGGCGGCGGCTCCAGATGCATGCGAATCAACCGCGACGGAATGATGAAAGCCGAGCAAACCTCTCGATCCGGCCCCTATAATCCGGGCCATGAGATACCGACGCATCGCCGCAATCGCCGGAGTTTCCGCGGTCGCTCTCGCGATCTCGCTCGCCCGCGCCGCGGCTCCCGAGCCGCTGAAGGTCGGGGACGCTGCCCCCGACGCGCAGTCCGTCGATCAGGACGGCCGGCCCGTTTCGCTTTCGAAGCTCTACGGCGCCGGGTGGACCCTCGTCTACTTCTACCCGAAGGCGGACACGCCCGGCTGCACCGCCGAGGCGTGCAGCCTCCGCGACGCGTTCGAGGATCTGACGAAAAAGGGCGTGACGGTCATCGGCGTCTCGGCCGACACGCCGAAGGAGCAGAAAGCGTTCCAGGAGAAGTATCACCTCCCGTTCACGCTGATCGCCGATTCCGGCAAGAACGTGATCCGCGCGTTCGGCGTCCCGACGACGATGGGCTTCGCCAGCCGCCAGTCGTTCCTCATCAAGGGCGGCAGGATCGTCTGGCGCGACCTGCACGCCTCGACCAAGCAGCAGGCGGCCGACATCCTGAAGGCGGTTTCGGCCGGCTGATCTCTCGCCTGCCGGCCGCTACCGGCGATCGGCGCGGCAGAGCCTGCACTGGATATTGCGGAGAGCCCGGGTCCGCGGGCCGCGAGTGGTTCGTTCGGCTCAGGTTTCAACATCGCATTACGGGAACAATCTCTCCGTGAAGAGAATCTTCGGAACATTCGCGGTCGCGCTTGCCTCGCTCTTCGGCCTCTCGGTCTTCTTCTACCGCCGCGAGATCGTCAAACAGAGGAAGCGCGTCCGGGAAGGCGGCGCCGTCGCGCAGACGCGCTGCGGCCCGATCGAATACGCCTCCGTCGGAGCGGGGCCGGTCCTCCTCGCCGTCCACGGCGCCGGCGGGGGCTGGGATCAGGGACTGGACCTCGCCGGCCCGCTCGCGGCGAAGGGGTTTCGCGTCGTCGCCGTCTCCCGCTTCGGCTATCTCGGCACGCCGCTCCCGCCCGACGCGTCCGCAGAGGCCCAGGCGGACGCGCACGCCTGCCTCCTCGACGCGCTCGGCGTCCAGCGCGCCGCGGTCCTCGGCGCATCCGCGGGCGCGCCTTCGGCGCTCCAGTTCGCGATCCGGCATCCCGATCGCTGCTCGGCGCTCGTGCTCATGGTCCCCGCGGCGTTCGCGCCGCGGCCCGGCGGCGGGCCCCCGGTCCGCACGCCCTCCGGCGTGCCGGCGGTATTCGACACGGCCCTGCGCTCCGACTACCTCTTCTGGATCTTCGAGCGCCTGCTTCGCCCCGCCGCGATCCGGACGCTCATGGGGACGCCGACCGCCGTGGTCGCGCGCGCAAGCCGCTCCGAGAGGGCGCGCGTCGACATGATGCTCCGCCACATCCTCCCCGTCAGCCCGCGCCGGCTCGGCCTCGTCAATGATGCGGCCATCGTGTCGGCGATTCGACGCTACGATCTCGATTCGATCTCGGCGCCGACGCTCGTCTTCGCCGCACCCGACTGCGGCTACGGCACCTGGGAGCCGGCGCGCTACACGGCCGAGCAGATCCGCGGCGCCCGGTTCGTCGGCTTCCCCTCCGGCGGACACCTCCTCGTCGGACACGAAGAAGAAGCTCAGTCCGAGATCGCGGATTTCTTGCGGCGGGGGGTGCTTCGAAATCCCTGACCTCGCCACGGCGGCTGTCCAGCGGCCGTCGTCCCCGCCGCGCAGGGCCCGTGGCAAACCACACGCCCGGCCTGCTCCCAAACCCGATCCCCATCGATTCTTCTTCGCCGCGCCCGTCGAAGAACCGTCCTCCAAAATCTCTGCCAATCGAGGAGAAACCCCATTCATCATGGGACCGTGCCCGAACCGTTCCGGGCCGGATCAGGAACGCACGACCACCAGCACCTTGCCGGTCGTGGCGCGGCCGGCGAGCGCGCGGTGCGCGTCCGGGAGGCGCTCGAAGGAAAATCGCGGCCCGAGGATCGGGGCGATCTCTCCCGCGCGCCACTTCCGGAAGATCTCTCGCGCGCTCTCCCGCAGGCGCGCGGTCCGGCCGGGCAGGAGCGAGAGGTTGAATCCGACGAGCGTCCGGCATTCCTGGATCGTCCGATAGGGAACGACGATTCCCATGGCCGCGAGCTCCAGGGCCGCGCGAAACCGCGCGACGCCTCCCGGCCGCGACGCCGCCGCAAAACCGTAGAGCACGTAGCGTCCGCCCCGGTCGAGACGCCGCCAGAGCCTCCGGAAGAGCCGCCCGCCGATCGCGTCGACGACGAGGTCGGCGCGCCCTTCGAATCCGGCATCGAGCAGCGCTTCGGCGGATCCGTAGAGCCCGACGGCTTCCGCGCCGAGCCGCCGGCAAAGATCGAGCTTGGCTTCCGATCCGACCAGGGCGAGCGTCCGCAGTCCCCGCCTGCCGGCGAGCTGGAGGAGAGCGCTCCCCACGCCCCCGGCCGCCGCGGTGACGACGAGCCGCTCGCCGGCGCGCCCGTCGCCGGCCGACAGCGCGTAGTCGGCGGTCAGAAAGGCGACGGGAAGCGCCGCGGCCTCGACGAGATCGGCGCCGTCCGGAATCGGGAACACGCGCTCGGCGGGACAGACGACCGACTCCGCGTGTCCGCCGAAGATCGGAACGGCCACGGCCCGCTGGCCGATCTCGAAACCGTCGACGCCGGCGCCGACCGCGTCGATGACGCCCGAGATCTCCATTCCCGGGACCATCGGCGCCGGCGGAGTATTCGGGTACGCGCCCGCGCGGACGAAGAGATCGGCGAAGTTCAGCCCGATCGCCGCCGTGCGGAGCCGCACCTCTCCGCGGCCGGGAGACGGGTCGTCGCGCCCGGAAAGCGTCAGCCTCTCCGGCCCTCCGAACTTCTCGACGATCCAGGCGCGCGAACGACCCCTTTCCGCCATCGGGCTCCTTTTCGAATCCCGGGCGAGTTTAGCCGGTCTTTCGACGCTACCCCGTCCGCTTCCGGGGAGAATTGTGGGTCAGTTCTGGCTTGCGTGCTTCTCGAGACAGCCGTCTCGAGTTTCAGGCGCCCCTCGTCGGTCTAGCGACGGCGGCGGCGCATGCGAGCAGGCGGCGTACAATACTCGCCAGAGGAGTCCCGAAAATGAATGTGAAACCGATGATCGACAAGGTGGTCGTCGTCCGAAAGGTCGCGGCGGCAAATCCCGCCCCCCACGATTCTTCCTTCGATCCCAAAGCTCATCCGCCGGAGTACGAGATGCACGTCTTCGTGAAGAGCTACGACGACCGCGCGCCGGACGCGATGCTCGATCACCTGCTTGACGGCGTGGGGATCGAGTCGGAAGAACTCGCGAAGTTCAAGCTCGCGATCAGAGCGTTGAGCTTCGGAGACTACGTGTCGATCGACGTGCCATACCGGGCCTGATCGCCGCGGACACCGTCGCCATCCTGCGCCGGCACCGGCCCCCCGCCGCGCCCGGTCGGCTTCCCTCTCGGCAGACGCAACGGCCTGAGGCTCGTGTGGTCCCAGGGGGATGCGGATGGGGACTTGCCGACATGGAGGTGAGGGATGAGCGGCGCGTCGGAGATGCCGAGAGCCTGGTTCAATTCAGTAATGCATGAAAGAAAGGACCGCCCCCACGCAGCCTCTGAAAGGAAGGACCGCTCCCCCAACCCACGCGAATTGAGATACAATTTTCGTATGAAATTCCGATCTCTTTCGGAGGCCAAACTCGAGCTGGGGATGCTCATCCGACTGGCTGAGCGGGGCGAAACCGTCGTCATCAGCCGGCACGGAAAGCCAGCCGTCCGACTGGCTCCCATCAGCGAAGACGATCTCCAGTTGACCGCTGCCGAATCCGTCAAGCTCAACTCCTGGCTGCGAAATGAGCGAGCCGCCGGCCGCACGCGAAAACATTCGAGCATGGAAGAGCTACTCCAGAGGACTCGCCCCCCCAAGAAATCCCGAGCTTGAAAGTCGAAACGACCGCACCTTTTCGGCGGGCACTGAAATCGCTGTCGGAGCCTGACTTCGGCCTCGTGTCGAAGGCCTTGCTCAAGCTCCCCGAAACTTTCGGCCACCCGCATGCCCATGTTGGGCTACGCAAGCTGCGCGGCGCATTCTACGAGCTCCGCGCGGGGCTCGCCTTGCGCATTCTGTTCCGGCGCGACGCTGACACCCTGACGCTTCTGGTTCTTGGCACCCACGACGAAATCAAGCGGTTCCTGGCGCAGCTCTAGCTAGCGCGTCGGGGGGAAACCACGGAACACATTCTGTCTCTATGGCCCTGCGTTGGGAACCCGGCTGTGCGCAATACATGAAATCAAGACCGTCCCCAGACGACTCCCTCTGACGACTATTCCCGCTTCGACGCCCGCCCCCTCGGCGCGCAGGGTCAGCTTCCGCCTCGGCATGCGAACCGGCCCGAGGCTCGTGTGGTCTCAGGACGGTACGGACGGGGACGCCCAACACGGGGTGAGGGATGAGCGGCACATTCGGGGTCCCGCGAACAACCTCGATTCATA
>DATFVB010000255.1 GCA_035260525.1 Thermoanaerobaculia bacterium | reverse complement strand
CGTTCGATCCCGGCCACCCCTTCCCGTTCCTGTCGAACCTCTCGCTCAACGTCGCGGCGGAGCTCAAGAACCCGGAAACGGGAGCCGTCCGGTTCGCGCGCGTCAAGGTCCCGCCGACCCTTCCGCGCCTGGTCCCCCTGCGGCGGATCGTCCTCGGAAAGAAGAAACTCGATCCGGAGCACGCCGATTTCGTGTTCCTGGAGGACCTCATCCAGGCCAACCTCCCCGATCTCTTCCCGGGAATGACCGTCGTTTCGTCCTACCTCTTCCGCGTGACCCGCGACGCCGACATCGAGATCCAGGAGGACGAAGCGGGCGACCTCCGCGCCACGATCGAGCACGAGGTCCGCCAGCGTCGCTTCGGCGCCGTCGTGCGGCTCGAGGTCGCGCCGCGAACGCCGAAGAAAGTCCGGAAGCTCCTCATCAAGCAGCTCGAGATCCATGATGAGGACGTCTATGAGGTGTCGGGGCCGCTCGGAGCGGGCGATCTGCTCGCGCTCAGCCGGCTCGACCGCAAGGAGCTGAAGGACGCGCCCTTCACCCCGGCCGTCCCGTCGTGCCTGGTCCTCGGGGGAGACCTCTTCGCCGCGATCCGCGAGGGCGACATCCTCCTGCACCACCCGTACGACTCCCTTTCCCCGGCGATCGAGCTGATCGACCGCGCGGCGTCGGATCCGAAGGTCCTCGCGATCAAGATGACGCTCTACCGCACGAACGCCGACTCGCCGTTCATCCGTTCGTTGATCCGCGCCGCCGAGCAGGGGAAACAGGTCGCCGTGCTCGTCGAGCTGAAGGCCCGGTTCGACGAGGAGAACAACATCGAGTGGGCGAAGGCGCTCGAAGAGGCGGGCGTCCACGTCGTCTACGGCGTGGTGGGGCTGAAAACCCACGCCAAGATCGCGCTCGTCGTCCGCCGGGAGAAAGACGAGATCCGCCGGTACGTTCATCTTTCGACGGGGAACTACAACTCGCTCACCGCGAAGGTCTACACGGATCTCGCGCTGCTGACGGCCCGCCCGGAGTTCGGCGACGACGCGACCGAGCTGTTCAACTCCCTGACGGGATGCTCGCTGCGCGCCTCGTACCAGCGCCTCGTAATCGCTCCGCGCGACCTGCATCGCCGGACCGTCGAGTGGATCGAGCGGGAAACGAAGAACGCGCGCGAAGGACGGCCATCCGGCATCAAAGCCAAGATGAACGCGCTGCTCGATCCGGGCGTGATCCGGGCGCTCTACGAGGCGTCGCAGGCCGGCGTGCCGGTCGATCTCGCCGTTCGCGGCGTCTGCTGTCTCCGGCCGCATCTCGAGCGCATCTCCGAGAACATCCGGGTGACGTCGGTGGTCGGGCGGTTCCTCGAGCACAGCCGCATCTTCCTCTTCGAAAACGGTGGCCGGCCCGAGGTCTATCTCTCGTCGGCCGACTGGATGCCGAGGAATTTCTTCCGGCGCGTCGAAGTCGCTTTTCCGCTCGTCGACCCCGCGCTCGCGCGCCACGCGCGGGAAATCCTCGAAGATTCTCTCCGCGACACGGCGCGCGCGCGTGAGCTCGAAAACGACGGGACCTATTCCCGCGTCGCGGCGGCGGATGACCGGTGTTTCGACAGCCAGGCCAACTTCCTCGAGGAGGCGCGCCGCAGGACGCAGCGAGCGATCGAGCAGCTCCGGCGCGGCCCGTTCGCGGAGGAGGAGCCCGCCGAGGGGGGCGAGGCGCCCGAAGTGGCGGGGTCGGAGAAAGTCGCCGGGTAGGAACCGCGCCGATTCTCTGGCCGGTTGCTGAAAAAGGGCCCGTCGCGGCGTCGCGAGCGCCGCGGGCTCGAATGCCGGTCAGGTCTTTTGGCCGCGCTCCCGGACCGCCTCTTTCCAGCCGCTCCGCAACGTCTCGAGACGCCGGGCCAGCGTTGCCGCGACCACCAGGTTCCGGTACCACTTGTGGTCCGACGGGACGACGAACCACGGCGCATCGCGGGTCGAAGTCTTCGACAGCATCTCCTCGAACGCCTTCCGGTAAGCGTCCCAGAGCTTGCGCTCGCTCCAGTCGCGCGGGTTCGCCTTCCAACGCTTCTCCGGGTCGTCCTCCCGCGCCTCGAGGCGCTTCTTCTGCTCCTTCCGGGAGAGGTGGAGGAAGAACTTCAGGACGATCGTCCCGGCGCCGGCGAGCAGCGACTCGAAGGCATTGATCTGCCCGTACCGCTCGCGCCATACCTTTTCCGGCACGAGACCGTGCACGCGCTCGACGAGCACCGCCTCGTAATGCGAGCGGTTGAAGATCACGAGCTCGCCGCGCGCCGGTGTCTGGCGGTGCACGCGCCAGAGGAAGTCGTGCGCCGCCTCCTCTTCCGTCGGGACCCCGAACGACGCGACGCGGCATCCCTGCGGGTTGACGCCCGAAAAGACATGCCGGATCGTCCCGTCTTTGCCCGCCGTATCGATCCCCTGCAGCACGACGAGCACCGAATGAGTGCGCGCCGCATAGAGGAGCTCCTGGAGAGAGGCGAGCGCGGCGAGATCACGCGCCATCGACCGGACGTTTGTCTCGTCGTCCTTGTCGCCGCTTTTCTCGCCCGGGTCGAAGTCGGCCAGCCGGACCCGCTCGCGCGGCCCGACGCGGTGGGCACCAGGACTCTGCCCGCCGGTCTTGCGGCGCCTCACGAGTCGGAGCGCGAACGGATCGCGTCGTCGCGCAGAAGGCTCGGCGATCCCCGGAAGAGGGCGGCGTCGCGATCCGGCGGCGGCGAAGGAGGCTGCGGCCGCCGCGGTTCGCGATCCGGGACCAGTCCGCTCGCCGCGACGGCCTCGCACGCGGCCTTCCGCGCGATCTCGGCCCGATCCGCGGCGGGATCGAAGATCGCGTCGAGCGGCGAGTCGGCGCCCGGATCGGCGTGGCGGGATTCGCGCAGCCGCACGAGGTCGCGGAGGAACGATCGCCAGTCGTTGGCCCGTCCCAGAGAATCCTGGAGAGATCGGCACCGGGAGATCTCCTCCTCCAGGCCCGGGGCGCCGAGATCCCGCCGGGCCATCAGCGCGTAGCGGCGGCGCTTGACGGAGATGCGGAGCCGGTGGAGGCCCTCGTCGTCGAGCACCCGCGGGACACGAAGGGCGTTCTCGCCGGTTTCGAGGGCCAGCCGCGAGGCGAGCGGACCGTCCGGCCGGTCATGGCCGAGCCGCTCGAAGAGCCTTCTTTCGCGGGCGGCCGAAAGCCGCTTCAGCGCTTTGTCGCGGAGGCGGCTTTGTCGCGCGGCCAGGATCTCGTCGACGGGACGAGCGTCCCGTGGAGAGACCTCGCCCGACCGGCCGAGCTCGGCGAGGAGCTCGCGATCGACCTCGAGCTGGCGCAGCGGCGAGAGGCGGCGGGCGAGCTTCGAAGCGCCGCGAGCGACTTTCGGCCGCGCCCCGGCTTCCGCGACGACGGCCGTGTGCCGGAGCGCCACCCGCAGATCGTGCAGCCCCTCGGGATCGTTGTCGCGGAACTTCCGTTCGGCGCGCCGAAGCGTCCGCCGCATGGATTTCCACGTCGATTCGCCGTCGAGCATGCGCCGGATTCTATCCGACGGACGCGGCACGGACGCCGGATCCCGTCCCGTTCAGAGGGTCGAACGGACCGGATCGAACGCCGGGAACGAAACCCGGAAGATCGCTCCCTGCCCCGGCTCGCCGCCGACCGCGACCGTCGCGTCGTGCAGCAGGGCGAGGTGCTTGACGATCGCGAGTCCGAGACCGGTGCCCGGCTTCATTTTCGACCGGGACGGATCGACCTGGTAGAAGCGCTGGAAGATCTTCTCCCGCTCCGCGAGCGGGACACCCGGCCCGCGGTCCCCGATCTGGAGCACGATCCTGCCGTCGTCGCGCGCGACCGAGGCCTCGACCTTCTCGCCGTCGGGGGAGAACTTGACGGCGTTGTCGAGCAGATTGAAGACGATCTGCAGGAGGCGCCGGCGGTCGCCGGAAACGGCCAGCGTCTCGTCGCCCCGCACGTCGATCGCGACCCGTCGCGCCGCGGCGCGGGGGCCGAGGTCCTCGGCGACCTCGCGGACGAGCGGGACGAGCGGGACGCGCTCCGGCGAGAGCTCGATCGCACCCGACTCGATGCGGGAGAGATCGGTCAGGTCTTCGATCAAATCACGCATCCTCCCCGCCTGCCGCGCGATGAGCGCGTTGAGCTGGGCCGCCTCCTCGCGGTCCGGGGCGCCGTCGGCGAGCGTCTCCGCCGCCGCCGCGATCGACGCGATCGGCGTCCGGAGCTCGTGCGAGACGTCGGCGACGAAGCGCCGCCGCATCGACTCCGTCCGGGCCAGCGGGGTGACGTCGCGGAAGATCGCGACGGCGCGTCCGCGGGTGCTCTTCTCGAGCGGCAGGACGGCGACGTCCCAGGTCACGTCGCCCGGACGCTTCCAGACGGTCGACGGCTCGGCGCCGGAGGAGAGGGCCCGGTCGAAGAGGGCGATGACCCCGGGCTCCCGGACGACGTCGACGAGGGGCCGCCCGACCGGGTCGAGCACGTCCAGCATGCGCGAGAACGCGGCGTTCGCCTGCAGAATCTCGCGCCTTGCGTCGACGACGACGAGCCCGGAAGGGAGCCGGTCGAACACCGCGGCCGTGAGCCGCCGCTCCGACTCGGCGGAGGCGAGTGAAGCGAGGAGCGACCGCTTCATCCGGCGCACCGCGTCGGAGAGCGCGGCCGCCTCCGGATCGTCCTCGTCGGGAGGATCCCGCTTCAAATCGCCCCGCGCGACGGCGAGCGTCGCCTCGGTGACCCGCCGGAGGGGCGCCGAGAGCCGCCGGGAGGCGAAATGGCCGACGAGGAAGAGCGCGAGACAGGACACGGCGATCGCCGTCCGTCCCGCCCAAAGCGTGCGCGACTCCTGCGCGGCGAGGTCGTCGAGCGGAAAGGCCACCCGGACGAAACCCCGAATCGCTCCGGTCTTCGGCAGGCGCTCGGCGAGGTAGACGAAGTCCCGGTCGAGCGTCGCCGAAAAGCGCCGCGACGACCCGGTCCCACGGCCGGCGGCTTCGACCACCTCGGGACGGTTCCGGTGGTTCTCCATCCGGGGGACGTCGGCGGGCGCGACCTGGCTGTCGGAGATCACGCGGCCCGAAGCCTGGATCGCCGTGACGCGGACTCCGAGCTCGGTCCCGGCCGAGCGCACGAGCCGGTCCACGGCCGGCTCGTCGCCGAAGATCGGCTCCGCCAGCGCGGCAAGCAGCGTGTCCTCGGCCTGGAGGCGCCGGATCACGCGTTCCCGCGAGGCGCGGTCGAGAAGCGCGCCCCAGAAAAGGATGAGGATGACGGCGGCGCCGGCGGCGAGGACGGCGAAAAGCAGCGAGTACCGCGAGCCCGTTCTCATGACGCCGATGCACGCTCCCGTCGCGCCGAGGCCGCGCCGAAGCCCCGCAGCGGCGAAGGCGGCCGAAGGCGGACCCGTCGCGCCGAAGCTCCGAAGGAGCGAAGG
>DATFVB010000254.1 GCA_035260525.1 Thermoanaerobaculia bacterium | reverse complement strand
GGGTGGCGGCGGCGCCGTCGAGACGCTCGTTCGACGAGCGGCGCCACCGCCACGCGCTCCCGTCCCCCGAGCCAGCTCCCGCGACGGTCACGCGCCCGCCCGGCTCGATGCATCGCCGCGCCAGCCCTCGCTTCTATTCGTAGCGGAGGGCGTCGGCGATGGATACCCTCGCCGCCCGCCGCGCCGGAAGCCAGGCCGCCGCCGCGATGACCGCGAGCGAAAAGACGGCGATCGCCGCGATGTCCCGCGGGCGCACCTCGAACGGGACGAAGGAGACGAAGTAGATCTCGGCCACGTCGGGCGGGAAGCGCACGAGGCGGAACCGCGTCAGGACGGCGCAGACCGCCGCGCCCGCCGCCAGTCCGGCCAGGACCCCGCTCCCCCCGAGGAGCATCCCGAGCCGGAGAAACGCGCTCGAGGCGAGCCCCGGCGGCGCTCCGAGCGCCGACAGCACGCCGATGTCGCGTTTCTTCTCCTGCACGTTCATGACGAGCGTGGCCACGATGTTGAAGGTCGAGACCGCGACGATCAGGCCGATCACGAGGAAGAGCGTGATCTTCTGGACCGTCAGCGCGGAGAAGAGGCTGCCGTTGAGGGACCGCCAGTCGGTGACGCTGAACCCTTCGCCCAGGATCTCGCGGATCCGCGCCGTCGCTTCCGGGGTCCGGTCGATCGTGTCGAGCTTCACCTCGAGCACGTTGGCGGCCGCCGGAAATCGCGCGAGCGAACGCGCCGCCTCCCGGGAGACGAACACCCACTCGGAGTCGTACTCGTAGAAGTTCGTGCGGAAGACCTTCGCGACCCGGAACGCGCGCCGGCGCAGCGCGAAACCGGCGTTGCGGCGCGACGCGTCGGGAACCGTGAGGACGACCGCGTCCCCGGCCTTCAGCCGCAGCCGCGCCGCGAGATCGGCGCCCACCGCGCACCCCTCCAGGCCGCCGGGACCGGCCGCGAACAGGCGCTCCCCCTCGTCGAGGACCCGCCCGGCGGGCGCGACGGCGCGCTCGCGAGCGGCGTCGACTCCCTTGACGACGGCGTTCGTCCCGTCCGGATCCCCTTCGGACGCGGCGGTCCCCTGCCAGTAGATGACGGGCGCCGCCGCGCGCACGCGCGGATATCGGCGGAGCTTCGCTTCGAGCCGGCCGGGGTCCGCGATCCCGCCCGACGTCAGCGGGAAGACGACGACGTCGGCGTTGGCGCCGATCAGCTTCGACTGGATCTCGTCGCGATACCCCGAGAGGAGCCCCATTGCGATCACGAGCGCCGTCACGCCGAGGGCGACTCCGGCGATGGCCAGGACCGAGACGCGGGACACGAGCCGCGACGACCGCCGCCGGAAATACCGGACGGCGAGCTCCATCGGGAGCGTCAAGGCCGGACCTTCCATCGACCGCGCCGGGAAGGGCGCGGCGAGACGCGAGCCCGATCCGCCGTGGCTCTGACGAGCTCTGGCAGATGGATGGCCAAACACGACTTCTGAACCGCAGGCACGCTCGAGACCTCGATCCGCCGAAGCCCGGACGAAGGCAGACGGGATGCGGGCCGTCCGCGACGTCCCGGTGAGGCGACCGTCCCGGGGTCGTCCCCGCGAAAGCGGGGACCCAGGATTGGATACCCGCTTGCGCGGGTATGACGGAAAACGCGCATGTCGCAGGGCGGCGC
The DNA here is from genome assembly GCA_035260525.1 of Thermoanaerobaculia bacterium. Taxonomy (NCBI): domain Bacteria; kingdom Pseudomonadati; phylum Acidobacteriota; class Thermoanaerobaculia; species Thermoanaerobaculia bacterium. The sequence continues at coordinate 1,935 of DATFVB010000254.1, read as the reverse complement.
GGGCGGCATGCGCCCGTCCGGCTCGATGTATCGCCGCGGCCCGGTCATCCTTCCATCATGGAAAGGAACTCCGCGAAAAGCCCCCGCGCGTCGTGCGGCCCGGGCGCGCCCTCCGGGTGGTACTGCACGGCGAGGATCCGGCGGCCGGGATCCCGGAAGCCCTCGACGGTGCCGTCGTTCAAGTTCACGTGCGACACGTGAGCGCCGGCGGGCAGCCCGGCGGGATCGACGGCGAAACCGTGATTCTGCGACGTGATCGCGATCGCGTGGCCGTCCAGGTCCTGCACGGGATGGTTTCCGCCGCGGTGGCCGAACTTCAGCTTGAAGGTCGACGCCCCGAGCGCGCGGCCGAGGATCTGGTGACCGAGGCAGACGCCGAAGATGGGGCGCTCGCCGACGAGCGACCGAACGGTTTCGACGCATTCGGAGAGCGCCGCCGGGTCGCCCGGGCCGTTCGAGAGGAAGACGCCGTCCGGGCTTTCGGCGAGGATCTCCGAACGCGTCGCCCGGGCCGGGAACACCGTGACGTCGCAGCCGGCGGCATTCAGCAGCCGGCACAGGTTCATCTTCATGCCGTAATCCACGGCGGCGACGCGGAACCGCGCCCCGTCGGGCGCCGGGCATCGGTACGTCTCGGCGGTGCCGGCGGTGAGCGCGAGAGCGCTCCCTTCCATCGGCGGAGACTCGAGGACGCGGCGGCACAGCTCGGCGGGATCCTCGATCTCCGTCGAGATCCCGGCGCGCATCACCCCCTCCGACCGGAGCTTCCGGACGAGCGAGCGGGTGTCGAAGCCGCACAGCCCCGGCACTCCCGCGCGCGCGAGCATGTCGGCCAGGCCGAGCTCCCCGCCCGTGCCGCTCCACCGCTCCGGGAAATCCCGCGCGAGGAAGCCGGCGGCCTGCACGCGGCCGGACTCTTCCTCGCCGCTGCGCGCCCCGTAGTTCCCGACGTGCGCCGCGGTCATCAGGACGAGCTGACCCCGGTACGACGGGTCGGTCAAGACCTCCTGGAACCCGGTCATCGAGGTGTTGAAGACGATCTCCCCGAAGAAAGTCCCCCGGGCGCCGATCGCCCTTCCGCGGTAGGAGGCGCCGTCTTCGAGGACGAGAAGACCATCGCCGGAGGCGGTCACGACCGCCTCCGGCGGAGATTCGAAATCCGAATTCCGAAACCCGAAACGAATTCGAAATTCGAAATTCGAAATTCGAAACGGGACCCGGCGGGCCCGGGAGTCGACAATACACGACGCTTTTCGGCGGCCGAGCCGCGTGAACGATCGGTCGGCGGGTTTCGAATCTGGGTCATTCGAGTTTCGTGCTTGTTTCGAGTTTCGAAATTCGTGCTTCGCGTTTCCCCGCGCGTCACGCGGTCGCGCGGGTCACGCGCTCCTTCCCATGACGATCGAGAGCGCGCGGACCTGGTTCATGAGATCCGAGAATTGCTCGGGCAGGAGCGCCTGCGGGCCGTCGGAAAGCGCCGTCTCCGGCTTGTGGTGGACCTCGATCAGGAGCCCGTCGGCGCCGACGGCCACCGCCGCGCGCGACAGCGGCAGGACCTTGTGCCGCTTCCCGGTCCCGTGGGACGGGTCCGCCATGATCGGCAGATGCGAGATGCGCTGCACAGCCGGGATCGACGAGAGGTCGAGCGTGTTGCGCGTGTGATCGGCGAACGTCCGGACGCCGCGCTCGCAGAGGACGACGTCGTAGTTCCCCTCCGCGAGAATGTACTCGGCCGAAAGCAGGAACTCCTCGATCGTCGCGGACATCCCGCGCTTCAGGAGCACCGGGCGCTTGAGCCGGCCGACTTTCTTCAGGAGCGAGAAGTTCTGCATGTTCCGGGCGCCGATCTGGAGGCAGTCGGCGTACTCGGCGACTTCCTCCGCGGTCTCGGTGTCGAGGACCTCGGTCACGATCGGGAGGCCGGTTTCGGCGCGC
>DATFVB010000253.1 GCA_035260525.1 Thermoanaerobaculia bacterium | reverse complement strand
TTCGCTTTGCCGACGTCAACGATGCCGCGATCGCCCATTACGGGTATTCACGAGACGAATTCCTGTCGATGTCTCTGTTCGACATCCGCCCCCGGGAGGATCGCCGCGGGCTCCGAGCGACGATCGCCCGGGAAGCGAAACGGCCGCAGCCGTTCTCCGCACACCGCCACATTCGCAAGGACGGCTCGATACGCCACGTGGAAGTATCGGCCGTGGACCTCCCGGGCCCGGACCGCCAGCGCATGGCGCTCGCCCGCGACGTGACCGAAAGGGTCGCCGCCGAGAGCGCGCTGAGGGTTTCCGAAGAGAAATACCGGAAGATCGTCGACCTGGCCCCGGTCGGCATCTTTCAGACGACGAACGACGGACGGTTCGTCACCTGCAACGATGCGTTCGCGCAGATCTTCGGATGGGACTCTGCGGAGGCGATCCAGGCGGGCGCCTCTGACGTGGATCTATACGACTCGCCGGACGAGAGGCGCCGCGCGATCGAAGCGCTCCGGGAATCGGGGCGTGGCGACGATCTCCAGGTCTCGATGCGGAGGCGGGACGGGTCCCGCGTGTGGGTGCAGTTGACGTCGCGGACGCACCGCGACGCTCGCGGCGACATCGAGCGCATCGAAGGGTTCGCGATCGACATCACCTCTCGCAAGAACGCCGAGGATCAGCGCGAGCGGCTCCAGTCCGCCGTCCTGCAAACGGCGCAGCAATGGCGGAATACGTTCGATGCGATCGACACCCCGATCCTGATCGCCGCCGCGGATGGTACGGTGCACCGGCTCAACCGCGCCGCCGCCGAACTGGCCGGCCGTCCATTCACGGAGATCATCGAACGACCTCTCACGGCCGTCGGCGCCGGGGAGCCCTGGGCGCGCGCCGCGGCGCTCGTCCGGCAGGCGGCGGCCGAAGCCTCGACCGCAGACGTGCTCTGCCGCGACGCATCGAACGGCCGGACGTGGGAGCTCTCGCTGACCCCGTTCGCCGCGGGGATCGGACAAGAGCCGTTGTACATCGTGGTGGCGCGGGACATCACTCCCCTGGTCGAGCTCCAGCACTCGCTCATCCGGACGCAGTCCATGGCGGCGATCGGGGCGCTCGTCGCCGGCGTCGCGCACGAGGTTCGGAATCCGTTGTTTGCGATTTCGGCGACGCTCGATGCGTTCGAGCTGCGCTTCGGCGGAAAGCAGGAGTACGAAAGATACACGACCGCTTTGCGCTCGCAGGTCGAGCGCATGGTCGCCCTGATGCGCGATCTTCTGGATTTCGCAAAGCCCGCCGTCTTCGAGCCGACGGCGGTTCCGGCCGCAGACCTCCTCGTCGAAGCCGCGGCCAGCTGTTCCGGCTCCGCCGCCCTCGGCGGCGTGCGATTGGACTGCACCGATGACGAAAAAGGAGTGGCCGCCAAGGTCGACCGCGCTCGAACCCTGCAGGTCTTCGTCAACCTGATCGAAAACGCGATCCAGCATTCACCGCGGGGCGGCGTCGTCCGTCTCGCCGCACGGCCTCGGGGAACCGAGATCGCCTTTTCGGTAGAGGACGATGGTCCGGGCTTCCCCGCCGAAGATTTTCCGCGTCTCTTCGAGCCGTTTTTCACGCGGCGCAAAGGCGGGACGGGGCTGGGTCTGGCCATCGTGCAGCGGATCGTCACGGAGCAGGGAGGGACGGTCACGCCCGCCAACCGGCTGGAAGGAGGCGCACGGGTCGAGGTGACGCTTCCCTCCGCGAGGGCCGGCAGCGCCGACCGTGAGCCGGCGAGGACGGCATGACGGCCTCGTCGCGAATCCTGCTCGTCGACGACGAGCAGGCGATTCGAGTCGCGGTGCGCGACTTCCTCGAGTTATCGGGATTCGACGTCTCCGAGGCGGCGACATGCGCCGAGGCGGAGCTCCTCCTGCGGACCGTGCCGCCCGACGCGGCGATCCTCGACTTTCGGCTGCCCGACGGGGACGCTCTCGGTCTCCTGGCCCGGATCAGGAGCGTCGACGCCACCATACCGGTCATCGTCCTGACCGCGCACGCCTCGGTGGCTCTCGCGGTCCGCGCCATCCAGCAAGGGGCCGAGCAATTCCTGACCAAACCCGTCGAGCTCCCCGCGCTGCTCGTCATCATTCGGCGCGCGCTCGACAACCAGCGGATCCGCCGCAAGGAAAACGCGCGGAAAACGCAGCGCGACCGTGAAGAGATCGATCCCTTTCTCGGAGAGAGCCCGGCGATCCGCGCCCTGGAAGCGCAGGCCCGCCGGACGCTCGAGACCGACAGCCCGGTCTTGATTCAGGGAGAAACGGGCTCCGGCAAAGGCGTTCTCGCTCGATGGCTGCACCGGCATGGACGGCGCGCGGAAGAGCCCTTCGTCGATCTGAACTGCGCCGGCCTTTCCCGGGAGTTCCTCGAATCCGAGCTCTTCGGCCACGAGAAGGGCGCCTTCACCGGAGCGGTGTCGAGCAAGCCGGGCCTCCTGGAGGTCGCGCATCGCGGCACGTTGTTCCTGGACGAGATCGGCGACATGGACCTGCAGGTCCAGCCGAAGCTCCTGAAAGTGCTCGAAGAGCAGCAATTCCGCCGCCTCGGCGAGGTCCGCGATCGCCGCGTGGACGTGCGGCTCATCGCCGCGACCCACCACGATCTCTCGGCGAGCATCCGGGAAAACTCGTTTCGGAAGGACCTCTATTTCCGAATCAGCACGATCCCTCTCAGCGTTCCCCCGCTGCGCTCGCGCGTCGAAGATCTCCCCGCTCTCGCCGGCCACCTCCTCGCAGCCCTTCCGGCGTCGATCTCGCGCGGAGGCGTGACGCTTTCGGCCGAAGCCGAGCGCATCTTTTCGCGCTATCCGTGGCCGGGAAACATCCGCGAGATCCGAAACGTTCTCGAAAGGGCCCTCCTCTTCGGCGACGGACCCGTCCTCGCCTCCCGCGATCTCCATTTCGACGGGGGGACCGAAGCGGGAACCGATGGCGACCGTGATCTCGCACTGACGCTCCGGGAGGTGGAAATCCGGCACATCCGGCGAGTGCTCGAAGCCGAGAACGGGAAAGTCGAAGGCGCCGCCCGGCGGCTCGAGATCCCCAAGAGCTCGCTCTACGAGAAGATCCGCCGTTACGGCATCGTGGCGTCCAAGGTCTAGAAGCGATGTCCATCGCCGGGATTCGATCGCGGGACGCCCGGGATGGGAGTCGACGCGCCATGGGTTTTCCGCCGTTCGATCGATCGATCCGGATTGGCGGATTCCCTGCTCGGGGAGGTACCCGTGGCTGAGCGTTTGGCGAGATTGCTGGTGGTCGAGGACGAGATGTTCATTCGTTCCGCCATGGAAGACTTCTTCACGATGCGGAAGTACAGCGTCGATTGTGCCTCCGAGTGGGAGGAGGCCGAGGCTCTTTTCGCGATGAAGACGTACGACATCGTGATCACCGATCTCCGCCTCACGGGCTTCGGCGGAACGGAGGGCCTCGAGATCATCGGCTTCGTCCGGCAGCGATATCCCACCACGAAGTTGATCCTCCTCACCGGCTTCGGGAACGGCGAAATCGAAGCCGAAGCGAAGCGGCGAGGCGTCGACGTATTCCTCCACAAGCCGATTTCGCTCCCGGAGCTCGCCCGGGTAGCGGACTCCCTTCTCTCGCCATGAGCGAAGTCCCGCTTTCCGACCGACTGTTCGCCCCGGGCGGACTGACGCCGATGTTCCAGCCCATCGTTCGGACGGGCGAAGGCCCCCCGTCCATTCACGCTTACGAGTGCCTGAGCCGCGGACCCGCCGGGACGAATCTCGAGCGTGCCGACGTCCTGTTCGAATACGTGCGTCTCAAACGGATCGAGGCTCAGGTCGATCGGGCCTGCATCGCGGCAGCGCTGGAGGCGGGTTCCGAGATTCCCGGCGCTCCTCCCCTGTCCGTCAACGCGCACGCCATTTCGATCGCGACCGACCGGGAATTCGCCGGCGCGCTCGCGCGCGTCGCCCGCTCCTACGGAATCGAGACCAGCCGGCTCACCGTGGAAATCGTGGAGCACTCGCCGGCGTTCGACAATCGCCCTTTTCTGGACGGCCTGGGCCAATTGCGCGACCTCGGAATGGCGATCGCGCTCGACGACGTCGGCCTCGGACAATCGAACTACAAGATGATCCTCGACGCCGAGCCCGACTACCTGAAGATCGACAAGTATTTCGTCGCGGGGTGCGACGCCGAACCCCGGCAGCGCGCGATCATCGAATCGATCGCCGATCTCGCCCGGCGCTTCGGCGCCGAGGCGATCGCGGAAGGAGTCGAGCGGCCGGAAGAGCTCGCCGCGCTTCGATCGATCGGAATCGAGCTCGTTCAGGGATACCTCTTCGCCCGTCCGATGCCGATCTCGTCGCTCGTCGCCGCCTGGGCGCATGCCCGCCGGGTGGGTCGCGAGCCATCGCCACTTCGCGCGGCCGGGGCCGCTCTCGGGCGGTCGTGATTCCGGAGATCCCTCCGATGAGCGCGGAAGGTCGGCAAGGGCGCCTCGGCGGCGAAACCCCGGATCCGCTCGGTCTTCTCATCTCCATTCTCGACAGCTCCACCGAATACTCGATGATGATCGAGGACCTCGAGGGGACGATCCGGATGTGGAACGAGGGGGCGCGGCGCATCTACGGCTACGAGGAGCGGGAGATCATCGGCGTCGGCTCTTCCGTGCTCCATGACTCGGAGGACGTGGAGGCCGGAAAACCCCGCGCGATCCTCGCGGCCGCATTGAAGGACGGAAGATGGAAAGGGGTCGTGACCGGGCGCCGCAAGAGCGGAGAGACGTTCCCGGTCCGCCTCGTCGTCGCCCCTCACCGGGACAGCGCGGGAACGGCGGTCGGCTTCCTGCTCATCTCGAAGGACGTTTCCGACGAGATTCGGCCCTCCCAGGAGCTCCAGGAAAGGGTGACCTTCGGAGGCGCCTCGGCGAAAACCGCGGCGGATAAGGCGTTGCGCGACGCCCAACAGCGGACTCGGGACCTGATGGAGAGCGCGCAGGACGCGATCTACGTCCTCTCGGCCGGCGGGATCATTCTCGACGTCAACCGGGCCGCCGAAGAGCTGCAGCGCGCGCCCCGGGAAGAGATCGTCGGGCGCCATCTGGGCGAAATCGTTCCCGCCGCCGATCGTGGATCCTTCGCGGACGTTTTCCGCGATACCCCGGAGGGGGGAAGTATCCGGGGTTTCGTCACCCGCGCCCTCCGGGACGACGGAACGTCGATTTCCATCGAGGTCTCCGCATCGCGAACCGTCATCGGGGGTGAAACGCTCGTTCACGCCATCGCCCGCGACGTCTCCCGGCGGCGGGAGGCCGACGCTCTCGTCCGAAAGCTGTCCCGAGCCGTCGATCAGTCCGGCAACGCGATCTTCATGACCGACATCGCCGGCGTGATCACGTACGTCAACTCGGCCTTCACCGCCGTCTACGGATACTCGAGGGAGGAGATCGTGGGCCGGAACCCCCGGATCCTCAAGAGCGGCCTCCATGATGAGGCGTTCTATCGCGAATTCTGGAAGGACGTGCTCGCCGGAGGTTTCCGGGGCGAGATGGTCAACCGCGCCAGGGACGGCTCGCTGGTCACCGTATTGTCCTCCGCCAACCTGGTGCGGGGCGACGACGGCGATTCGGTCGGATACGTTGCGGTGCAGACCGACGTCACGGAGATCAGACGGATCGCCGAAGCGCTGCGTCGATCCGAGGAACGGGTTCGCGCCCTGACGGAGAACGCCCGGGACGGGATCGTCGTCTGCGATCGGGCGGGGGCGGTGGTCGAGGTGAACCGGGCGATCGAAACGATGCTGGGACGGGACCGTGAGCTGATTCTCGGCCGCAACCTCATCGACTTCGTTTCGCTCGAGGATCGGGCCGCCGCCGCCCGACAACTCGCCGTCGCCGCGGCGGGCGGCGTCGTGAGCAGCGTCGCGTTGAACATCCGGGGAGCCGGCGATCGAACCATTCCGGTGGAAGTGTCCGCGACAATGACCCGAATCGGAGAGGAAACCCTCCTTCACGGCATCGTCCGCGACATGAGCGAACGCCGCCGTCTCGAGGAAGAGCTTCGGGAATCGCACAAGATGGAAGCCGTCGGCCGGCTCGCCGGCGGAATCGCCCACGACTTCAACAATCTCCTGATGATCATGAGCGGGGTGGCGGATCTGCTGCCGCTCCATTCGGGCGACGCCGCGGCGCTCGACGGCGACATCGATCGGCTCAAGCACGCGACGGAGAGGGGCGCGGCGCTGATTCGGCAGCTCCTCGCCTTCTCGCGCCGACAAGCCGTTCTCCCGGAAGTACTGAACGCGCCGGAAGTGGTCGTCATGCTCGGCCGGATCATCGAACGCGTGCTCGGAAACGAGATCGACGTGGTCATCTCCTCGGATCCGGACGCCGGAAGCGTCAGGGTGGATCGAGGGCAGATCGAACAGGCTCTTCTCAATCTCGTTCTGAATGCGCGCGATGCCATGCCGGCCGGCGGCCGACTCGAGCTTTCCGTCCGGCAGACTCGCATCGGACCGAACGACGCCCTGCCGAAAACGATTCTCCCGGGGGAATACGTCGCTTTCGGCGTGAGCGACACCGGCGCCGGGATTCCCAACGACGTCCGGCCCCACATCTTCGAGCCCTTCTTCACGACCGGAAGCGTCGGACGCGGGACCGGGCTCGGTCTGGCCACCGTCTACGGCATCGTCCGGGAAGCCGGGG
>DATFVB010000252.1 GCA_035260525.1 Thermoanaerobaculia bacterium | reverse complement strand
GGTCGGCTACATGTCGCCGGAGCAGGCGAGCGGGAAATCGGTCGACTTCCACTCCGACCAGTTCTCCCTTGGGACGATCCTCTACGAGATGGCGGCCGGGAAGAAGGCGTTCCGGCGGGACACCGCTGCCGAGATTCTCGTGGCGATCATCCGCGACGAGCCCGAGCCGCTCGGCCCCGCCAGCCCGAAGCTTCCGCCGCCGCTCCGGTGGATCATCGAACGCTGCCTGAACAAGGACCCCGAACAGCGCTACGCGTCGACCCGCGATCTCGCGCGCGACCTCGCGATCCTGCGCGAGCACCTCCCGGAAGCCACGTCGTCGGGCGAGATGCGCGCGCCCGACCTCGAGGCGGCGTCGGCGACCGCGCCCGCCTTCCAGCGGCTCTCGTTCCAGCGCGGGACGATCCTTTCCGCGCGCTTCGCCCCCGACGGGCGGACGGTGATCTACGGCGCCTCGTGGGACGGCAACCCGACGCGGCTCTTCTCGACGCGGCCGGAGAGTCCCGAGTCCTCCGCGCTGATGCTCCCCGACTGCGAGATCCTCGCGATCTCCGGGAGCGGCCTCATGGCGGTGTCGCTCGACCGGCACTGGGCGGGACGGTTCATCTGGAGCGGGACGCTCGCGCAGGTCTCGATGCTCGGCGGAGCGCCGCGCGAGATCCTCGAGGACGTGCAATGGGCCGACTGGGGACCCGACGGGACGACCCTCGCCGCCGTGCGAAACGTCTCCGGGAGGCACCAGATCGAATACCCGATCGGAAAGGTCCTCTACCAGACGGCCGGCTGGATCAGCCACCCGCGCGTCTCGCCCGACGGGCGCGCGGTCGCGTTCCTCGATCACCCGGCGCAGGGCAACGACGCGGGATCCGTTCGGATCGTGGACGCCGAAGGCAAGGTCCGGGTCCTCTCCTCGGACTGGATCACGGCGTACGGCCTCGCGTGGGCGCACCACGGCCGGGAGGTCTGGTTCACCGCGACCCGGACCGGCGTCGCGCGCGCGATCTGGGCGGTGACGCTTTCGGGAGAGGAGCGGCTCCTGCTGCGCACTCCCGGCGAGCTCACGATCCAGGACGTGTCGAAGGACGGCGGCGTCCTCGTCACGAGCGACAACGGCAAGGTCGGCATCGTCGGGCTCCCGCCCGGCCACGACAAGGAGCGCGATCTGTCGCTGCTCGACTGGTCGCGCGTCTGCGACCTTTCTCCCGACGGGAAAACCGTCCTCTTCGACGAATCGGGCGAGGGAAGCGGCGCCAACGGCGGCGTCTTCATCCGACGGACCGACGGCTCCCCGGCGATCCGCCTGGGCGACGGACGGGCCGAGGCGTTCTCTCCGGACGGAAAATGGGTGGCGTCGCTCTCGCTCCGAGGAAACGCGAGCATCCTTCCGGTGAAGGCGGGCACCTCCCGGACGATCGCCCATCCGGGACTCGCGGTGCACGCCGCCCGCTGGACGCCCGACGGGAAGAAGCTCATCCTCCTCGCCAACGAAGTCGACGGCGGGCTTCGGCTCTTCGTGCACGAGCTCGACGAGAAGCCGCCGCGGCCGATCACCCCCGAGGGATGCGCTCCCGGCTTCCTGCCGGTGTCCTCCGACGGAAAGTACGTCGTCGTGCAGGGTCCCGACCAGGTATTCTCGATGTACGCGATCGAAGGCGACGAACCCCCCCAGCCGATCCCGATCCTGACGGCCGACGACCGGCCGATCCGGTGGACCCCGATGGGGAACTCGCTCTACGTGTTCCGCCGCGGCGAGCTGCCGGCCCAGATCATGCGGCTCGATCTCGCGACGGGCCGGAAGGAGCGGGTGCTCGAGCTGATGGCTCCCGATCCCGCCGGCGTCGTCGAGATCGTCTCCGTGCGGCTCACACCCGACGCCGCGTCGTACGCGTACAGCTATCACCGCATATTGTCCGACCTTCTGCTGATCGAAGGGCTGAAGTAGAGGGATTTGGCGATGCATCGAGCCGGGCGGGCGCGTAGCGTCCGCGAGACCCTGCGACGTACGTTTTGGCTCTGTCATTCCCGCGAAAGCGGGAATCCACATCTTTCTCGTCAGGCTGGGTTCCCGCTTTCGCGGGGACGACCGCCTTGCCGTCGCCTCACCGGGATCTCGCGGCCGTCCCGCATCCCGCCGGGCTCGCGCCTCGCCAAACTTGAAGTCTGCACGGCGGCATTTCGGCCGTCGGGAGCCCTTCGATGAGTCTGGCCGCCGGGACGAAGCTCGGTCCCTACGAGATCCTCTCCCCCCTCGGCGCCGGCGGCATGGGAGAGGTCTACCGCGCGCGCGACACGCGGCTCGGGCGCGAGGTCGCCGTCAAGGTCCTCGCGGCGGGCACGACCGACAGCGCGGAACGCACGCTGCGGTTCGAGCGGGAGGCGCGCGCCGCTTCGGCTCTCAACCATCCGAACATCGTCACGATCCACGACATCGGAGAAGAGAAGGGGACGACGTACATCGCCATGGAGCTCGTCGACGGCACAACGCTTCGCGAGGGCGCGGCCGGCGCTCTCCCCCCGAAGAAGATCCTCGACATCGCCGTTCAGATCGCCGACGGGCTCGCCAAAGCCCATGCCGCCGGAATCGTTCACCGGGACCTGAAACCCGAGAACGTCATGATCTCGAAGGACGGTTACGTCAAGATCCTCGACTTCGGGCTCGCCAAGCTCGTCGAGGCGAAAGCGGGAGACGGCTCGGATCTCCCGACCTCAGCGCCCACCGCCACCCGCGAGGGTATGGTCATGGGAACGGTCGGGTACATGTCGCCGGAGCAGGCCTCCGGACTCGCCGTCGATTTCCGCTCCGACCAGTTTTCGTTCGGCGCGATCCTCTACGAGGTCGCGACCGGCCGCCGCGCGTTCCAGCGCAACACCGCCGCCGAGACGCTGACGGCGATCATCCGGGAGGAGCCCGCCGCGATCGAGCAAGCGAACCCCAGGGCGCCCGCTCCCCTGCGCTGGATCATCGAACGCTGTCTGGAAAAAGATCCCGAAGAGCGGTACGCGTCGACGAAGGACCTCGCCCGGGATCTCGCCCGGCTGCGGCAGCGCCTGCCGGAAGCCACGAGCTCGGGAGAGACCCCCGCGATCGCCGCGCCGCGCGACGCCGAAGCGGTCCGGAACTTCCAGCGGCTCTCCTTTCGCCGGGGGACGGTGCTCTCGGCGCGCTTCGCGCCCGACGCCCAGACGGTCATCTACGGAGCGGCCTGGGAAGGGAGCCCTTTCCGCCTCTTCTCGACGCGCCGCGAAAGCCCCGAGTCGAGCGCGCTGATGCTCCCCGACGCCGAGATTCTCTCGATCTCCTCGACCGGGATGATGGCGATCTCGCTCGACCGGCACTGGGCGGGCCGCTTCATGTGGACGGGCACGCTCGCCCAGGTCTCGATCCTCGGCGGCGCTCCGCGCGAGATCGAGGACGACGTCCAGGGGGCCGACTGGGGCCCGGACGGCGAGCTCGCGATCGTTCGGACGGTATCCGGCAAGCACCGCCTCGAGTACCCGATCAACACGGTTCTCTACGAGACGGCCGGGTGGATCAGCCATGCGCGCGTCTCGCCCGACGGCGAGCGCGTCGCGTTCCTCGACCATCCCGTCCCGGGCGACGACGGCGGCTCCGTCGTGATCGTGGATCGGAGCGGCCAGACGTCGGTCCTCTCGGCGGGATGGATCACCGCGTACGGTCTCGCGTGGCCCAGGCACGGGCGGGAAGTCTGGTTCACCGCCACGCGGGCCGGCGTCGCGCGCGCGATCTGGGCCGTGAGCCTTTCCGGGCAGGAGCGCCTTCTCCTTCGCGCCCTCTCGGAGCTCACGATCCAGGACGTTTCGGGAGACGGGCGCATCCTCATCACGAGCGACAACGGAAAGGTCGGGATCATCGGCCAGCCGCCGGGGCAAAGCCACGAGAAGGATCTCTCGCTCCTCGACTGGTCGCGGATGCGCGACCTGTCGGCGGACGGAAAGATGCTCCTCTTCGACGAGACGGGCGAGGGCGGAGGCGCCAACGGCGCGGTCTATCTCCGCAAGGCGGACGGCTCCCCCGCCGTGCGCCTCGGAGACGGCCTCGCCAAGCAGATCTCGCCCGACGGAAAGTGGGTCCTCTCGGTCACGCTGACACCGTCGCGCCGGATCGTCCTCCTTCCGGTTCGCACCGGAAAACTGCGGGAGATCGACTCCCACGGAATCACCCCCCACGAGGCGATCTGGACGCCGACTCCGGGCCGGATCCTCGTGACCGGAAACGAGCCGGGCCGCGGCGGCCGGCTCTACGTGCAGGACCTGGACGGAGGTCCTCCGACGGCGATCACTCCGGAAGGAATGGGCGAGGGTCTCGGCCCGATCTCCCCCGATGGAAAGTGGGTCGTCGCGCAGGGAGTCGACCACGCGTTCTACCTCTATCCGCTGGAGGGCGGCGAGCCGAAAGCGATCCCGGGGCTCTCGCCCGACGATCGCCCGATCTGCTGGACGCCCGTCGGACAGGATCTCTACGTTTTCCGGCGGGGCACGCTTCCCAGCCCGGTTTTTCTCCTCGAGCTCGCGACGGGCCGCAAGCAGCCGATCAAGGAGCTGATGCCTCCCGATTCGGCGGGCGTGGTCGAGATCATCTCCGTCCACGTGACGCCGGACGCGGCCTCCTACGCGTACAGCTATCACCGGATACTTTCGGACCTGTTCCTCGTCGAGGGAATCTCATGAGCGAGTTTCGCGATCCATCGAGCGATACGGGCGGGTGCCGCCCGCGCCGCCTTTTTCTCTGTCATTCCCGCGGAAGCGGGAATCCAGCAGGTTCACGAGCAGGCTGGGTCCCCGCTCCCCGCTTTCGCGGGGACAAGCTTCGCGGGACGACCGCCTCGCGGTCGCCTCACCGGGACGTCGCGGGCGACCCCCATCCCGTCTCGCTCGCGCCTCGCGAAACCTCGAAGTGGATCGTCCTGTCCGGAACCTTCCATGAATTCGGCGAAACGCGAGGTCTGCGATGGCACTGAACGCCGGAACGAAACTCGGTCCCTACGAAATCGTTTCACCGCTCGGAGCCGGGGGCATGGGAGAGGTCTACCGGGCGCGGGACGCGCGGCTTGGACGCGACGTCGCGATCAAGGTTCTCCCGGCGGAGTTTTCGACCGACGCGCAGCGACGATCGCGATTCGAGCAGGAGGCGCGCGCCGCGTCGGCGTTGAACCACCCGAACATCATCGGCGTCTACGACATCGGGACGTCCGACGCGCACGTCTGGGTCGCCATGGAGCTCGTGGAAGGTCGGACGCTCCGCGACATGATCGAGAGCGGTCGAATTCCCCCGAGCCGGACCCTCGAGATCGGCGCGCAGATCGCCGACGGTCTCGCCCGGGCCCACGCGGCCGGGATCGTGCACCGCGATTTGAAGCCCGAGAACGTCATGATCTCGAAGGACGGATTCGTCAAGATCCTCGACTTCGGGCTCGCGAAGCTGACGACCGCGACGGACGGAAACGTGTCGGACCTTCCGACGGCGGCGCCGCGCACCGACGCCGGGACGATCATGGGCACGGCCGGCTACATGTCCCCCGAACAGGCGCTCGGGCGATCGGTGGACTTTCGGTCCGACCAGTTCTCTTTCGGAACGATCCTGTATGAGATGGCGACCGGCAAGAGCCCTTTTCTGCGCGATTCGGCGCCGCAGACCCTGACCGCGATCATCGAGGACGACCCCGAGCCGATTGGAACGCTCAGCCCCAGGACGCCGCCCCCCCTGCGCTGGATCGTCGACCGGTGCCTCGCCAAGGAGCCGGACGACCGCTACGCGTCGACGCGCGATCTCGCGCGCGACTTGAAGAGCATCCGCGATCATCTTTCCGAAGCGTCGTCGTCGGACGCCGCCGGCCCCGCGGAACCCCGCCGGAGGCCGCGCGCGTCCCGGGGGTATCTCGCGGGCGCCGCCGCGCTGGCCGTCTTCCTCGCGGCCGGCGCGGGTCTCGCCGGATATCGGCTTCGGAAATCGAGCGCTCCGGTCTTTCACCGGCTCACGTACCGCCGCGGAACGATCAGGGCCGCGCGGTTCGCGCCTGGAGGCGCGTCGGTCGTCTACTCGGCGGCGTGGGAAGGCGATCCGATCCACATCTTCACGGTCCGCCCGGACAACTCCGAATCGATCCCCCTCCCCGCGCCGGACGCGATTCTCTTCTCCGTCTCCTCCACCGGCGAGATGGCGATCGGCCTCCGGCCGGCGTTCTACAGCGGCTTCGTCTGGAAGACGACGCTCGCCCGCGTTCCGCTCTCCGGCGGAACGCCGCGCGAGGTTCTCGAGGACGTGGACGCGGCGGACTGGTCCCCGGATGGGTCGACGATCGCCGTGAGCCACCTGGTCGGCGGCAAGTCCCTGCTCGAGTATCCGATCGGCAAGGTCCTCTACTCGACGAGCGGCTGGATCAGCCATCTCCGCGTGTCGCCGCGGGGCGACCGCGTCGCTTTCCTAGATCATCCGATCCGGAACGACGACGGGGGCGCGGTCACGGTCGTCGACGCCGGCGGCCGACGGACGGTCCTCTCGAAGGGCTGGACGACGGCGGAGGGACTCGCCTGGTCCCGCGACGGGTCGGAGGTCTGGTTCTCGGCGACGCGGGAGAACGCGGCGAGGGCCGTCTATGCCGTTTCGCTCTCCGGAAAGGAGCGTCTGGTCCTTCCGACTCCGCGCACGCTCACGCTCGACGACATCGCGGCGGACGGCAGGCTCCTGATGTCAGAGGACGACGAACGGATGGTCGTCCGGGCGCTGCCGCCAGGCGGGAAGGAGGACCACGAGCTCTCCTACCTCGACTGGACGCTCGTTCGGGACCTCTCGGCGGACGGCAAGACCCTGCTCTTCGACGAGAGCGGGGAGGGAGGCGGTCCGACGTTCAGCGTCTTCCTTCGGAACACCGAGACGGCATCGGTCGTGCGGCTCGGAGCCGGCTCCGCCGTGGCGCTCTCTCCGGACGGCCAGTGGGTCCTCTCGAGCAGCTTCGACAACACGCAGCTCATGCTCCTCCCGGCGCGCGCCGGTCAGCCGCGGACGCTCACGACACCGTCGCTCAGGTACGGCGGCATCGGCAGCTTCTTTCCGAAGGGGAACAGGATCGTCGTCGCCGCCCAGGAGGGAAACCGGGGCTTTCGGCTCTACGTGCAGGACCTCGCCGGGGGCAAGCCGCAGGCCGTCAGCCCGGAGGGAGTCGGTTCGAGCCTCACGCCGGTCTCCCCCGACGGCGCGTGGATCGCGACGAAGACCGCCGACGACCGCGTCTATCTCTTCCCGTCGAGCGGAAGCGGCGCCGGGCGGGAGGTCCCCGGGAGCGAGCCGGGCGACTGGCCGATCCGCTTCACCGCCGATGGCCGCGGGCTGTACGTCTTCCAGCGCGGCCAGTTCCCCTGCGATCTCCTGCGAGTCGATCTCGCGACCGGACGGAGGGAACGCGTATTC
Organism: Thermoanaerobaculia bacterium; assembly: GCA_035260525.1. Lineage (NCBI taxonomy): Bacteria > Pseudomonadati > Acidobacteriota > Thermoanaerobaculia > Thermoanaerobaculia bacterium. The sequence goes on along the minus strand of DATFVB010000252.1, from coordinate 7,977 downwards.
ACTTTCAAGGCGCCGGAGGCCGCCGGGCTCGCGTCAATCAATCGCGCGCTCGTCACACCGGACGGGCGCTCCTACGCCTACTCTTATCTCCGGACGCTTTCGGACCTCTTTGCCGTGGAAAACGTCAAATGAAACGCAGCGAGAGGATCGCGCCATGAGTCTCCCGGCCGGAACGAAACTCGGTCCCTACGAAATCCTGTCTCCCCTGGGCGCCGGAGGCATGGGGGAGGTCTACCGCGCCCGCGACGCGCGGCTCGGGCGCGAGGTCGCCGTCAAAGTGCTCCCGCCCGACTTCGCCACGGATTCGCAGCGGCGCTCGCGGTTCGAGCAGGAGGCGCGGGCCGCGTCGGCGCTCAACCATCCGAACATCGTCACGGTCCACGACGTCGGCTCGGCGGAGGGCCACCTCTACGTCGCGATGGAGCTCGTCGAAGGGCGATCGCTCCGCGAGATCCTGGAAGCGTCGCGCCTTCCGGTCAGCCGCTGCCTCGACGTCGGCACGCAGATCGCCGAAGGGCTCGCCCGGGCGCATTCCGCTGGAATCGTCCACCGGGACCTGAAGCCCGAAAACGTGATGCTCACGAAGGACGGGATCGTCAAGATCCTCGACTTCGGCCTCGCGAAGATCACGAGGACGATGGGGGGCGACGTCTCCGAGATGCCGACGGCCGCGCCGCTGGCGACGGATGCCGGAACCGTCATGGGGACCGTCGGCTACATGTCGCCCGAGCAGGCCGCGGGCAGGCCGGTCGATTACCGGTCCGACCAGTTCTCGGTCGGGACGATCCTGTACGAGATGGCCGCCGGAAAGAAGCCGTTCCAGCGCGACACGGCCCCCCAGACGATGAGCGCGATCATCGGGGAGGACCCGGAGCCGATCGCATCCGTCAATCCGAGAGTCCCGCCGCCGCTGCGCTGGATCGTCGACCGCTGCCTCGCCAAGGAACCGGAGTCCCGCTACGCCTCGACGACCGACCTCGCGCGAGAGCTCAAGAGCCTGCGCGACCATCTTTCGGAGGCCACGTCGACGGCGGTTTCCGCCGGCGTTCCCGCGGCGAAGGCGAGGCGCACGCCGGTTGGAGCGATCGCCGCGGCGTTCGTCGTGGTCGCCGCCGCCGCGGCCCTCCTCTCGAATCGGCTGACGTTGAAGGCCCATCCCGTCGAAGCCGCGCCGATCTTCCATCGCCTCACCTTCGGTCACGGGACGATCTGGGGCGCGCGGTTCGCGCCCGACGGCGGGACGATCGTGTACTCGGCGGCGTGGAGCGGCGACAGGCCGCGCCTCTACTCGGTACGCCAGGACAATCTCTTCTCGAGCGCGCTGCCGCTCCCGCCGGCGCTTCTCTTCGGCATGTCTTCGCAGAGCGAGCTCGCGATCGGGCGGGCCCCGGTGTTCCAGACGACGCTCCTCCTGACCGGCACGCTCGCCCGCTCGCCGCTGTCGGGAGGAGCGCCGCGCGACCTCGAAGAGAAAGTCGGATTCGCCGACTGGGCGCCGGACGGGCAGTCGCTCGCCGTCGGCCGTGACATCGGCGGAAGGTTCGGGCTTTTCTATCCGGAAGACCATCTCCTGTACGAGAGCGCCGGCTGGATCAGCAGCGTGCGTTTCTCTCCCGACGGGAAGCAGATCGCGTTCCTCGATCATCCTCCTTCCGGCGACGGCGGCAACGTCATGCTGGCGGCCGCCGACGGGAAGGAGAAGCCGCGCGCGATCGCGAAGGATTTCGTGAGCGTCATGGGCCTCGCCTGGCGGCCCGACGGCGGGGAGATCTGGGTGACCGGGACGACCTCGGGAAACACGCGGTATCTCATCGCGATCACGCTTTCGGGGCGGCAGCGCACAGTCTATCGGGTGCCGGCAACGTTCACCATCTACGATCTCCGCAAAGACGGCCGGGCGCTCATCACCGAGGACGATTATCGGAGCTCGTCCTTCGGGGGCGGCAACGGAGGGCCCGAACGCGACCTCTCCGCCCTCGACTGGGCGTCACCCGGCGGCATCTCGCGCGACGGTTCCCTCGTGAGCTTCGACGAAAGCGGAGAGGGCGGCGGCGACAAGGGGACCGTCTACGTCCGGAAGACGGACGGCTCGCCGCCGGTCCTCATCGGGCCGGGAGCGTCGGGTGGCATCTCTTCCGATGGAACGATGGTCGCGGGAATCGCGCCGGACGGCTCGGCGATCTCGATCTATCCGACCGGCGCCGGCAAGTCGAAGACCTTCCCGCTTCCCATGATCGGCTCCCGTTCGCAATTCGTCTCCGGCGACAAGGCGCTCTGCTTCTTCGGCGTCGAGAAGGGGCACGGGCCGAGGCTGTATCTCCTCGATCTCGCGACGGGAAAGACGCGAGCGATATCGGACGAAGGCATTCCGTCCGTGTCTTTCACGCCCGCGTCTCCGGATGGCCGATCGGTTCTTGGCCTGACTCGCGACCGGGTCCTCACCAGCTATTCGATCGACGGCGGACCGCCCCGTTCGATCAACGGAACGGAACGGGGAGACTACCCCGCCGGCTGGAGCGCCGACGGCGGAAGCGTGTGGGTCTATCGCCGCGGCGAAAACCCCTCGCGGGTGTTCAAGATCGATCTCGCGACCGGCAAGCGCACGCTCTGGAAGGAGATCTCTCCCCCCGACCCCGGCGGCATCACGGGGATCGCGCCGGTCATCGTCGCGCCGAACGGCAACGAGTACGTCTACAGCGCGACGCGGATCCTGTCGACGCTGTATCTCGTGGAGGGTTTGAAGTGATTCGATCGCTGATCGCCAAAGGCGTGGGCGCCGCGGCGCTCCTGATGGCCGTGACGGCGGCCGTCAAACCTCCGGCCGCACCGAAAGACCCCTCCGCTCGCCTGCACGACGTCTTCGATCGCGAATGGAAGTGGCGGCTCGCGGACAACCCCCTCTTCGCGACGTCGGTCGGCGTCCACGATTTCGACGCGAAGCTCCCGGAGGTCGCGCCCAAGGACGAGGAGCGGCGGGCGCTCGCGACCCGAAAGTTCCTCGGCGAGCTGAAGGCGATCCCGACCGCTTCGCTCTCCGTCGACGACCGGACGAACGCGGAGATCTTCGGCGATCAGCTGACGAACCGTCTCCTGTCGTTCCAGTACCGCGAGTACGAGATCCCGATCACCGCCGACTGGGGGTTCCACACCGAGCTCACGCGTCTTCCCGAGACGATGCCGTTCGACTCGGTCAAGGCCTACGAGAACTACGTCGCGCGCCTCAACGCGATGCCCCGCTACGTCGACGAGCAGATCGCGGACATGCGCGAGGGGCTCGCCCGCGGCATGACGATCCCGAAGGTCGTCCTCGCGGGAATCGACCAAACGATCCTTCCGCACGTCGTCTCCGACGCCGAAAAGAGCGTCTGGTGGAAGCCGTTCGCGCGTTTTCCGGATTCCGTTCCCGCCGCGGACCGGGCCCGCCTCGCCGCCGCGGGGAAGAAGGCGATCCTCGATTCCGCCGCGCTGGCGTTCCGAAAGCTCGCCGAATTCCTCGACCGTGAATACGTCCCGCACGCGCGGACGACGATCGCCGCGTCGGCGCTGCCGGGCGGACGCGCCTACTACGACTTCGCGATCCGCCGTTTCACGACGCTCCCGATGACCGCCGACGAGGTCCACCGGATCGGACTCTCCGAAGTCGACCGCATCCAGAAGGAAATGGATGCCGTCATCCGGCAAACCGGGTTCAAGGGGGACTTCAAGGCCTTTCTCGAGTTCCTGCGCACGGACCCGCGCTTCTACGCAAAGACTCCGGAAGAGCTCCTGAAGGACGCCGCATGGATCTGCAAGCGCATGGACGGCAAGCTCCCGTCGCTCTTCAAGACGCTGCCGCGGCTCCCGTACGGCGTCGCCCCGGTTCCGCCCGAGATCGCTCCGAAGTTCACGGGCGGGCGCTACATCGAAGCGCCCGTCGGCTCGACGCAGCCCGGGTACTTCTGGGTGAACACCTACCAGCTCGACCACCGTCCGCTCTATACGCTGGAGGCGCTCGCGCTGCACGAGTCGGTGCCGGGCCACCACCTCCAGATCGCCCTCTCGCAGGAGCTGAAGGACCTGCCGAACTTCCGGCGGTATTCCTACATCTCGGCCTTCGGCGAGGGCTGGGGGCTCTACTGCGAGAAGCTCGGGCTCGAGGCGGGCTTCTACACCGACCCGTACAGCAATTTCGGGCGGCTCACCTACGAGATGTGGCGCGCCTGCCGCCTCGTCGTCGACACGGGGATCCACGCGATGGGGTGGACGCGGCAGCAGGCGATCGACTATCTCGCCTCGCACACGGCGCTCTCGCTCCACGAGGTCGAAACCGAGATCGACCGCTACATCGGGTGGCCCGGACAGGCGGTCTCCTACAAGATCGGCGAGCTGAAGATCGAGAAGCTCCGCAAGAAGGCCGAGGCGGCGCTCGGCCCGAAGTTCGACGTCCGCGAGTTCCACGACGCGGTGCTCCTCCACGGCGCCGTCCCGCTCCCCGTCCTGGACGAGCAGATCGACCATTACATCGCGGCGAAACGGTCTTCGGCGCCGGCCCTCTCCGGGCTTCTTCCCGACGCATCCGCGTCTCCGGCGGTGAAGCGATGAGCCTCTCGGCCGATTGCTTCGGAACGGCGGGTCCGGCTGCGCGCGTCCGACGATGGCGTACTATTCCGGCCGCTGCATGACGCTCGCGTCCGGCACCCGGCTCGGCCCCTATGAGGTCATTTCCCCAATCGGCGCGGGTGGGATGGGGGAAGTCTATAAGGCGCGCGACACGCGGCTCGGCCGCGAGGTCGCTGTCAAGGTCCTTCCCGCGGAGTTCTCCGCGGACCGCGAGCGGCGCGCGCGCTTCGAGCAGGAGGCGCGGGCCGCGTCCGCCCTGAACCATCCGAACATCGTGTCCGTTTACGACGTCGGCTCCGCCGACGAGCACCTCTTCGTCGCGATGGAGCTCGTCGAGGGAAAGACGCTCCGCGAGATGCTGGAATCCGGCCGCCTGCCCGCGAGCCGCACGCTCGACGTCGGCGTCCAGGTCGCCGAAGGGCTCGCTCGCGCCCACGGCGCCGGCATCGTCCACCGGGACCTCAAGCCCGAGAACGTGATGATCGGCAAGGACGGATTCGTCAAGATCCTCGATTTCGGCCTCGCGAAGCTCTCCGCCCCGATCGACGGAGGCGGCTCCGACCTTCCGACGGCGGCGCCGCGAGGAACGGATCCCGGGACGATCATGGGAACGGTCGGCTACATGTCGCCCGAGCAGGCGGCCGGGCGCGCCGTCGATTTCCGATCCGACCAGTTCTCGCTCGGAACGATCCTCTACGAGATGGCGACGGGCAAGCGCCCGTTCCAGCGGGACAGCGCCCCGCAGACGCTCACGGCGATCATCCAGGACGATCCGGAACCGCTGGGGACGTTGAATCCCCGGACCCCGGCGCCTCTCCGCTGGGCCGTCGAGCGCTGCCTCGCCAAGGACCCCGAGGACCGGTTCGCCTCGACGAAGGACCTCGCGCGGGACTTGAAGAGCCTGCGCGACCATCTGTCGGAGGCATCGCAGGTATCGGGCGAAAGCGCGGCCGGCGCGTCCCGGACCCGGCGCGTCCCCGCGGCGTTCTTCGCGGCCGCCGCCGTGCTCGCGCTCGTCGTCGGCGCCGCCGCCGCGATCGTCGCCCGCAAGACCGCGCCGCATCGCGTTCCCGTCTTTCACCGGCTCACGTTCGAGCGGGGCACGATCGGCGGCGCGCGCTTCGCCCCGGATGGACAGCTCGTCATCTACAGCGCCGGCTGGAACGGCGCGAAGTCGAAGATCTTCTCGACCCGGGCCACGGGTCCGGGATCGAGCGCTCTCGCCGTTCCGGACGCGCTTCTCTTCTCGATCTCTCCCTCCAACGAGCTCGCGATCGGCCTCGACGCGAAGCTCCAGAACTCCTTTCAGCCGTCCGGCACGCTCGCGCGCGTGTCCGTTTCCGGCGGGACTCCGCGGGAGCTCCTCGAGAACGTCGCCGAGGCGGAGTGGTCGCCCGACGGCTTGCAGCTCGCGGTCGTCCACAACGTCGCCGGAAAAGCTCGGCTCGAGTACCCGATCGGAAAGACGCTGTACGAGACCGGCGGATGGGTGGGGCACATCCGGTTCTCTCCCGACGGGAAGTCGATCGCGTTCCTCGACCACCCCGCGTCTTCCGACGGTGGAACCGTCTCGATCATCGACTCCGGCGGAGGGAAGAAGCGCGACCTGTCGGGAGGATGGCTCTCACTCGAAGGACTCGCGTGGCGTCCCGACGGCGAAGAAGTCCTCTTCTCGGGGACGAAGACGGGGGTGGCCTGGAAGATCTACGGCGTCGCTCCCGGCGGTCAGGAGCGCTTCATCCTATCGGCCCCGGCCGGGATACTCATCCGCGACATCGCCAGGGACGGCCGGATGCTCGTCACGCAGGACGACTGGCGCGGGGGAATTTCGGCGCTCGTCCCGGGCGACGCGAAGGAAAAGGACCTTTCGAACCTCGACTACTCGCTCGTCCGCGACATCAGCCCCGACGGCTCCCTCATCACGCTCGACGAGTCGGGCGAGGGCGGCGGCGAGCAGGGGCAGGTATACATGCGCGCGACGGACGGAACTCCCGCGGTCCGTCTCGGCGCGGGGAGCGGAGGCTCCCTCTCGGCCGACCGGAAATGGGTCGCGTCGACCAACGCCGACGGCACGGCGATCGAGCTCTTCCCGACCGGCCCCGGCCAGTCGCAGCAGCTCGCGTGCAAGGGGATGAACTGCTATTTTCCCGCGTTCTTCCCGGACGGGAAGCGGATCGCTTTCCTGGGTGTCGAAGCGGGGCGCGGCCCGAAGATCTTCGTGACCGGCGCCGATGCGATGAATCCGCGGGCGATCTCTCCGGAGGGGGTCGCTTTCACGACGGTGTTCGCCGTTTCTCCCGACGGGAAGAGCATCGCCGCCCTCGGCGTGGACGCGAAGCCGGCGATCTTTCCGGTCGACGGCGGGCCGCCGAGGACGATTCCAGGAACCGAAGTGCTCGACATCCCCATGCGCTGGACACCCGACGGAGGATCCGTCTATATCTCGCGCGCCGACGGTCCCCGGACCGTTCTTTCGAAAGTGGACGTCTCGACGGGACGGCGCACGACGGTCCGGGAAGTCACGGCGTCCGACCCCGCGGGAGTCCAGGGAATCCTGCGCGTCTATCCGACTCCCGACGCCCGCGGCTACGCGTACAGCTACGTCCGCGTGCTCTCGACGCTCTTCGAGGTCGAGGGCGTCCGGTAACGGCGACACGGCTCCCCCACAGACGCGGACCCTCACCTGCCGCGAGTACGCGCCATCCTTTCCCGACGGGAGAGGTCATTCGGAGGCTCGCTTCGCTCACGGCTCCATGCGCTCAGAATTTCAACGTCGCCGAAAGCCCCACGTTGTTGATGTTCCAGTCGGAGTGGCCGACGTAGCTCCCGGCGGTCGGATCGAAGACGTCGATCTTCGCCTCGTCGGTGAAGAGGTGGACGTAGAAGAAGTCGACATCCAGCTTTTCCGACGCCCGGTACGTGAAGCCGGCCGATACCCATTCATGGTTCGCTTCGGGCACCCGCGGCTCGCGCGTGTGAGCGACGACCGGGGTCTGCTCGTAGGCGGCGCCCGCCCGGAGCGTGAGCCGCTCTCCCGCGCGATACCGCGCGCCGAGGCTCCATCTCCACACGTCGCGCCAGTCGAACGGCTGCGCGATGCGGGGCTGGTTCGGGTTGTCGAAGTCGATCGTGATGCGCCGGAGCGCGCTCCACTGCGTCCACGTCGCGTCCGCGAGGATCGCGAGCTTCGCCGAGACGACCTGGTCCGCCGAGAGCGACACGGAGGCAGGCATCGGTAGCGGGGCGTCGGCGTTCGTGTTCCGGAAGACCGCGCCGTTGCCGGTCAGCGGCGCGGCGTCCTCCGGCACCCGGAAATGCGCCGAGCCCGAGATGTCGTGGACGGTCTTCGAATGGAACGCGAGTCCGATCTTCGTCGAC
>DATFVB010000251.1 GCA_035260525.1 Thermoanaerobaculia bacterium | reverse complement strand
CTCGGAGTCGTGTTGAAGCACCTTCAGGAGAAGCCTCCCGCGATCGAGTCGAAGAACCCCGACATCGACCCGAAGATCGCCCGGATCGTGATGAGGGCGATCGAGAAGAACCCCGACGACCGCTATCAGTCGATGGCGGAGCTCTCGCGCGACCTGTCGGAGGTCGTGGCGTGAAGCCGCGCGGAGGTCGTGGCGTGAAGCCGCGCGAAAGAGAGATCGCTTGACGCCGCGCGCAGGACGCGGCTTACGGCCGGCCGTGGGATCGGCGTGAGACGCGCGGCGCCGGCGATGGCCGCGGCAGCGATCGCATGGGCCGCCCTGGCCTCCGCCCAGGCGCCGACGCCTCCGTCGGCCGCGACCGCCCCGCCTCCCGAAGAGGAAGTCTACGAATCGCCGCCCGCGCCCCAGAGCCGATTCGAGCTCCGCTGGGACGCGCTCGTCCGGTACGACGACATCCAGCTCTCGAAGCAGGCGCCCGCCCCGAACATCTACCGGTGGCGGACGGAAATCCGTCCCGAGCTCGACTGGGTCGCCTCGGACCATTTTCGTCTCGGCGTGCGGGTCGTCGGCGATCTCGGGTCCGACGCGAACCGCACGAACGCCGCGAGGCTCGACAACTACCGCTCCAACGGCCTCGCCCTCGACCGCGCCTACCTCGAGGCCAAGCCCGGTCCCTTCATGATCCTCGCCGGACAGTTCGGGATGCCGTTGCGGACGAGCGAAATGTTCTGGGACCACGACGTCCAGGTGATCGGCGGCTCGGCGGCCTGGCGGCTACCGCTCGGCGCGTTTTCCGCGCTGATCGCGACGGCCGGTTTCTTCTACGGGCCGCAGCGGCAGCACGACCGGTCGCACATCGCGGCGGGGCAGGCGACGATCGAGCTCGGGAACCCGGAGAGCGTGGCCCTCGACTGGTCCGAGAGCTACTGGCGGTTCACGCACCTCGAGAACACGGGGCAGGCCTGGATCCGCCAGAACGTTCCGGCCTACGCCCTCCCCGGCTACGCCCCGGGCAGCGCGTACGAGAACGATTTCCGCATCGTGGACTCCCTCGCGCGCGTCCGGGTCGGCGCGGGGCGCTTCCCGATCTCCCTTTCGGTCGACTGGGCGCACAACCTGGCCGCGACGGAGCGCGCCTACCGGGACGGGGTCGAAGCGGCCCTTCGGATCGGCCGGGAGGGGTCGCCGGGGGACGTCCAGCTTTTCGACATCTATCAGTACGTCGACCGCGACGCGATCGTCGGGGCGTACAATACGGACGACTGGTGGTTCCACACGTGGTACGTGGGCCACCGTGCCGGAGTATCGGTCACCGTGCTCCCGCAGGTCATGCTCCGGCCGTCCGTCGTCTTCCAGCGGCGGCAGGACCGGCGGCACTACCTGAACCGATACCTCCTCGATCTCGTCAAGACTTTCTGAAAGACACGGAGGCGCCATGGGGGAGAAACGCATCGTCGCCCGCGTCGAAGACCTGATGTTCCGCGCGAAGGTCGACGCCGCCGCCCGGAACCTCTCGGTTCCCGTCGATTTCGTCGCGAGCCCGGCCGAGCTCGGCAAGGCGCTCGCCGCGCGTCCCGCCGCGGCGTTCGTCGAGCTGACTCCCGCCGTGCTCGACGAGGTCGAGAAGCTCGGCAAGAGCGCCGCGGCCGTCCCGATGATCGGCTTCCTCTCCCACACGGACAAGGCGCTCGCCGACCGCGCCCGGGCGGCGGGCGTGGACCGGGTGATTCCGCGCTCGCAGTTCTCCGAGACGCTGCCGGACCTCATCCTCGAGTTCACGTCGCCGGGAGTCGAGCGCCCGAAGCAGGAAGAGCCGGAGCTGCCGGAAGAATAGGGCTCACTCGCGCAGCCGGCGAAGATCGGAAGGGGTGCGCGGGTCCTGACGCGCGGCCGCCCTCTCGGCCCGCCCGGCGCGGGCCGAGGACGGGTTACAGGCACCGTGCGCGGCGGGCGGCTCCGAGAGGGAACGGCCGTGCGCCACCCGCGCCGAAAATTTCCGACTTCGCGGGCAGACGCTCGCCCGCAAAGGTCGGCGCTCCTTGATGGGAGTGTCTGGAGGCGGCGCGCACTTGCGTGCGCGCGACAGTTTTGATCCAGCCGGAGCTGCCGGAGGAATAACTCACGCAGTCGGCGAGAGCCAAGAGCCGCGAACGGGTCCTGTCGCGGTACCGGCTCCGTGGGTCGTCGCCCGGCGCGGACCGAGGACGGGTTACAGGCACCCTGCGCGGCGGGCGGACGACCACTCCCGTGTCAACTTGGTCTCAGTGCCATTCTGTTCGTCGTAGAAGCACTGCGTGAAATCGCCTCGCGATTTCCGCAGGAGTAGACCGCGGTTATCGAGCGTCTACCGGCAGACGATCGCTCGCGAGCGGAGCTCCGGGAGAAGAAAAGACTACGCCGTCTGCTACTGGAAATCGCGAAGATTGATCTTCCCGCGACGGCCTAGAAGTTCAGAGCGCCTTCCGGCGTCAACAGTTCGTCGTCGATTTTCGCGACGCGGTAGTTCGTGTAGTCGATCCGGGTGACCGGACCGGAAGGGCCCGCGAGCAGGTCCTTGATCGTCATCGACTCGAGCACCGTCTTCCCCGCCTGGTTGCCGTAGCGGTCGAACGTGATCTCCTTGGCGGGTTTGCCGGAAACGAGGTTGACGACCGCCTTTCGCGCGAGGTGCTCGTCGCGGTCGACCCAGAGCGTTCCTCCTCCGTAGGACGACTTCGCCGACTTGGGGTCGAGCTTCAGCACGTCGCACGCGCGCCCGTCGACGGTCTCCGGAGGGCCGGCGGTCGAGGCGCGAAACTCCTCCGAGAATCGGAGCTTCGAGACGTCAGCCATCGAGGCGCCGCCCATGAGCCGCTGGTTCGGCGTGACGGCGATCGCGTGCGAGGAGCCGGGGACGATCAGCCAGACCTTGTCGCCGACCGTCAGCATCTTCCTTCCTCTCTGCTTGCCCGCCGTGAAGACGACGAGACCGCGGTCGTCCCCCTTCTTGTAGAGCTCGAACTCGGCCGGCGAAGTCGTCTTCCCGTTCTCGATGACCGTGATCTTGGCGTGGATGACCGCTTCGGCGAACGCCTGCTTGGGCCGGTCGGCGAGTTTCAGCAGCTCGTCGGGGGTGGCGCCAATCAGCTTCGTCGTACCCGCAAGAGATGCAAGAGCAACGGCTCCGCAAGCGAGGAGCACCCTACCTCGCGGGGCCTTTCGCATCGCGGAAAGCTTTCGCCGAAGTAACCGAGGCGAAAGCTCCGCGATGCGGGAGCGCGAGCGTCGGCGAGGGGGTGGCGGTTGCGCGGTCGAGCCCTTCATTGGGCGAGCCGCGCGGCCGCCACGCGCCCCTGGGTCCCCGAGCCCGCTCGCGCGACGGTCAGACATGTGCGAGAGCTTCGACTATGGGAATGCGTGACGCGCGGCGCGCGGGGAAATACGAGGCGGCGGCGAGGGTCGCGAGCATCGCCGCGAGGCCCGCGAGATAGGTCAGGGGATAGAACGCCACGTGGATCGGCGTTCCGTGCGACGCGCCGGGGGGCGGGGGAAGCATGATGTGCGAGGCGTTGAGCGCCGCCCGGACGAACAGGGCGAGAACGGCGCCCGCAACGCAGCCGGCGAGCGCGAGAATCAGTCCCTCCGCGACGAACATCCTTCGGACCTTTTCGGGAGGAGTTCCGATCGCTCTCAACGTCCCGATCTCGCGCGTCCGCTCGGCGGCCGCCATCGTCATCGTGTTCGCGCACGCCAGAAGCACCACGATCACGAGAACGGCGCCCATGAACCCGAAAATTCCAGCGTAGAGGATCCTCACCTGGTTGTAGAAGAGCGCGAGCTCCCGCCAGGTCTTCACCGCGAGCGGCATCCCGGCGGCGGCGAGCGCCCGGCGCAGCCGCGGCGCGGCGTCTTCGGCCTTCGCGCCGGGTTTCAACATGACGACGAGCTTCGAGACGGTCCCGCTGACGTTCAAGAGCCGCGAGGCGGCGGGCAGCGTCGTCGCGAGATATCGGTCGTTCAACTCCTTGACCGGGAGCTCCGCGAGCCCCGCGACCGTCGCGTCGACGGCGTTCAAGACGCCCTCCGGCGTCGTGCCGAAGACCGTCACCGTGTCCCCCGTCTTCGCTCCGACGGCGCTAGCGAGCCCCGTGCCGAGGACGACCGCGATCTCGTCCGGGCCCGAGAACCATCGCCCCGAGACCAGCAGAGACCGGGTCTCCATCGCGCGCGCTTCGTCGGAAGGGTCGAAACCGATTCCCAGGTACGGCACGGAGCGGTTGCCGTTCGAGACGAGCCCGACGAAGTCGATGCGCGGGAGGACCGCGGCGACGGCGGGATCGCTCCGGACGACCGCGGCCGCCCGGCCGACGTCTTCGATTCCGTGCTCGAGCGTGCGCTCCTCCGCTCCGGCGAACGTCTCCGGCCGCGCGATCTGGAGATGTCCGACGCCGCCGCGGATCGTCCCGTCCTTCAACCCTTCGAACGTCTGCGAGACGAACCCCCCGGCGAGCGCGAAAGCGGCGAAGCCGAAGACGACGATCCCGGCCGTCAGCAGGCTCCGCCGGCGGTTTCGCCGGACGTTGCGGAGCGCCAGGGCCCAGATGCTCATCGTTCCCCGGCGATCGCGCCGTCGCGGAGCGTCACGACGCGACGCGCGCGCTCGACGACGCGGGGGTCGTGGGTCGCGAACAGGAACGCGACGCCGCGCTCCTCGTTCAAGCGGCGCATCAGGTCGAGGATCTCGGCGGCCGTGTGGCTGTCGAGGCTCGCCGTCGGCTCGTCGGCGAAGACGATCTCGGGGTCGTTGGCGAGCGCGCGCGCGATCGCGACCCGCTGCCGCTGTCCTCCCGACAGGAGGTCCGGCCGGACGTCCTCCTTCTCCGCGATCCCGACCCCGGCGAGCAGCCGCCGGGCGCGCTCCTCCCGAACCTCCCGCCCCGCTCCGGCGAGCGCCATCGGATACTCGACGTTCTCGCGCGCCGAAAGCACGGGGATCAGGTTGAACGTCTGGAAGATGAAGCCGAAGCGGTCGAGCCGCACGCGCGTCCGGGCGCGCTCGTCGAGCGTTCCCGCATCCTCGCCGTCGAGGAGGAGGGTGCCACCGTCGGGCCGGTCGAGGAGGCCGAGGACGTTCAGCAGCGTCGTCTTTCCCGAGCCGGACGGTCCCTCGAGCGCGGTGAACTCCCCGGCCGAGAACTCGATGTCGAGACCGGCGAGCGCCGGGACGCCCTGCGCGCCCAGACGGTAGGTCTTCGTCAGGCCGGTTCCCCGGAGGATCGGCGTCGGCGCTTCCATCGCGGCGCGATTATTCACGAGACGCCAGTGCGTCCTCCAGCGACACGGGGAACGCGAGGAGCTTCCGCGGTACCCTCCGCGATGCGGCCGCATCGCGGAAGCGGGCGATCTCGCGCGCAAAGTCCGGCGGCCCGGGATCGAGCCGGAGCGCGGCCTCGAAATCGGCCGCCGCTCCGCCGAACGCGCCGAGCCGGAGGCGCGCTTCGCCCCGGCACGCGAGCGCCTCGATGAATTGCGGCGCGCGCGCGAGCGCCGATTCCGCGTCCCGCCGCGCTTGCGCGAACTTCCCGTCGATGATCTCCCGGCGGGCCCGCCGGTTCTCGCGGCGCGCCGCGAGATAGTCCGGGTATCCGGAAGCGAGATACGGGTCGGCGGGAACGTCCCCCTTCTCGAGCTCCGAAAAGCGGGGATCGTCGGGATCCGCCGTCGAGAGGAGCGAGAGGTCGAAGCAGACGTATTTCCCGAGCGCGTGCGGGAAGGCCGCCACCCAGGCGCGCCGCGCGGTCAGGTCGAACACGACCGAGTGGCAGGCGATCAGGGCGTCGATCGCGTTGCGGTTTCCCGGGCCGAGGGGGACGTCCCCGGGACCGCGCCGGTCGCGCAGGATGGCGACCGCGCCTCGCGCGTCCAGGCGGCCGGACGAGCGCGCCAGGATCTCGTCGATCCGTCGCTGGCGCTCCGGCGAAGAGGAGGACGGGGGCGGCGGCCCGACCTCGCGAACGATCGCGGGCACGGTCGGGAGATTCGTGGCCGTGAGCTCCGGCCCTCCCCGCCGCACGCCCGTCGACTTCGGCGTCTTCTCGACGACCGCCATGGCTCCCGAGGCGTCGGCGACGAGGTACAGATCCGACACGAGGACGCGGGCCGCGCGGATCCGGGCGATCGCCTCGTCCAGCGTCGCGTCGTTCTGGAGCACGTCGGCGACGACGAGCGACGACGGCTCGCCGGCCGACGCGGTCGGTCCGCCCGAGAGCGACTGGAGCGAGACGCCGAGACCCTTCTCGTTGAAGCCCGAGACGACTCCGGTCATGCCGCCGAAGGTGACCGAGAGGTAGCGGAACCCCTTTTCGGGAACGGTCGCGGCGACGATCTTCTCCCGGTCGAAGCGCCCCCCGGCTTCGAAGTCGAAGTTCCGGGCGAGGTACACGTGGCCGTCCGCGGTCGCCGGCGCCGCCGCGGCGAACCCCGTGCAGGCCCCCGAGAGCGGGATCGTGTCGATGAACCGCTGCGAGAAATCGTGGAGGGCATGGAGGGACAGCTGGCGCGCGAACGGGCTCCATCCGCCGGGGAGCGGGTCCGGCACCTCCGCGTCGGCGACGCCGCGGATCTCCGCGAGGTGCGCCGTCCCGATCCATTTCTCCGACCG
>DATFVB010000250.1 GCA_035260525.1 Thermoanaerobaculia bacterium | reverse complement strand
TATAACGTCGAGGTCATCCTGCACCCGCCGAAGGTTCCGTATCGCGAGACGATCACGCGGAAGGCCGAGGCGCACGGCCGCCACAAGAAGCAGTCGGGAGGGCACGGGCAGTTCGCCGACTGCCGCATCGAGGTCTCGCCGCTGCCGCGCGGGGCCGACTTCGAGTTCGAGAACGACATCTTCGGCGGCGCGATCCCGCGCAATTTCATCCCGGCCGTCGAAAAGGGGATCCAGGAAGCGCGCCGGAAGGGCTATCTCGCCGGCCATCCGATGGTCGACTTCAAGGTCCGCCTGTACGACGGCCAGTACCACGACGTCGACTCGTCGGAGATGGCCTTCAAGATCGCGGGATCGCTCGCGTACCGGGAAGCCATGGCGAAGGCGGGGGCGACGATCCTCGAGCCCGTGATGCAGGTCGAGGTGTACGCGCCGGCCGAGTACATGGGCGACCTGATGGGCGACCTCTCCTCCCGCCGCGGCCAGGTGCAGGGGATGGAGGCCGACGGCGACCGCCAGACGATCCGGGCGCTCGTCCCGATGGCGGAGATGCTGACCTACGGCTCGACGCTGCGCTCGATCACCCAGGGACGCGGCGACTTCCACATGGACTTCTCGCACTATGCGGAGGTCCCGCACCTGGTGCGCGAGAAGATCATCGCGGAATCGGGGAAGAAGCAGACCGCGGAAGCCGAGGCGTAGTCCGTCGCCGGAGCTTGCTCGGGGAACCGGGGCGCGTGGCGGCGTCGCGGCTCGGGCCCTCATCCGGCGGCCTGCGGCCGCCACCTTCTCCCGCCGGGAGAAGTCGCGTTGCGGCTCGCTTTGCTCGCGGCCTTGTGTGACTCGACCGCGCGGGCACCACCCCCTCGCTTGCGCTCCGGCTCCCGCACCGCGGGCTTTCGCCTCGGTGGCTCGCGCACTGGCGTGCGCGGCGATCGGCGCGCTCGGCGCTGGATACCCTTCGGGCGAAAGCCTTCCGCGATGTGAAAGGCCCCGACCCTCGCCTCGAGAACTGCCGAACCGGAGATCCGGCTCTTTGCCGTAAACCCAAGGCGCCCGATCGGACGCCGATCGCGTGAGCGATCCTTCGGGGCGATTACAACCGGACCCTCACCTCCGCGGCGGCGCCGACGTCGCGCTTGTCGGAGGAGTAGACGCCGGAGATCCCGATCGAGATCGCCTTGAGAGGAAGCTGGAGGCCCGCGGTGTACGCCCAGTGCGGGTCGACGGCTTCGAGGTCGCGGAAGGCGCCGAGCCGGAGGAAGAAGATCTGAGCGCCCGCCGAGATGCGCCGGCTCGAAAGCCCCGGCACGAGCGTCTTCTGCTTGTTGAGGTCCGCGTCGGCCGCGAAGACGATCCCGTCGAAGGAGACCGGCGCGAACGCGGCCCCCGCGCGGATCGTCCGCGGAAGCGGGGCGCGGGAGCCGTCGGCGAAATCGAGCTCCGGCTCGTTCAGATTCTCGCCGACGATCCCGACGCGCAGCTTCCCGAGCGCCGCGCGGTAGATGGCGCCGGCGTCCAAGGCGAACGCGTTCGACCGGGTTTCGCTCTTCTTCAGGGCATCCCGCAGGAGCGAGGCGGGGTTGTCGGCCGCCTCCGCCAGCGATTCGCTCGCGAGATACGTGCGCGCCTGGACGTAGCGAACGTCGCCGCCGACCGTGAACCCGAGGAAGGAGCCGGCATAGCCCAGACGGAGCTCGCGGGCCTCGATCCCCTTCAGGGTCGCGCGCGATGCGAGCGAGGGGATTACCGAGCCCGGCTCGATCGGGACGACTTGCGGGTAGGCGCCCGCGTACACCGTCTCCCCGATCCCGATCGCGAGTCCCCGGATGGCGTACCCGACGCCGGCGTTTCCCGAGCCGATCGTTCCGGTCCCGCGCTCCTCGAACCGCTGGAGGTCTCGCTCGAGCCTGGCGATCGCCGCGGGATCGGTCAGGGTGTCGACGTCCACGCCCCGAAAGTCGTCCCGGAGCGTGCGAGCAAAGCCGTTCTCGTCGGTCGCGACGGCGCCCCCGAAGATGACCGCGCACCCGAGAGGACACTCGGCCAGCCCCGCGGGGTTTCCCCAGAGCGCCGACGCATCGTTGCCGGCGGCGACGAACGCGCCTCCCATGCCGACCGCCTTCGCTCCGGGGGAAGGGGTCTGGGCCGCGAGAGAGGCCGCCGTCGTGAGCGCCGCGAGCGCCGCCGCCGCGAGGAGACACGGGCGCGCCCCGCGGCCGCCGTCGCTTTCATTCGACCTCATCGGGCGATTATGGCAGGAATCCCGGCCGGAGCCGCCCCGGGAAGGATTCTCGTTTCCTTCGCGTTACAATGACGTTGGAGGATGGAAAGACAGCATGAACCCTTTTGAAACGACCCCTGATTCTCGATTCGAGGCCATGTCGCTGGCGACGGCCGGCCGGGTATCGGCGTTCCTGCGGCGTGTCTACGGATGGATGTTCTTCGGCCTTGCCCTGACCGGTCTCGTCGCGGCGGGAATGGCCGCGAACCCCTCCACCGTCATCGGTTTCGCCCGCAACCCGGTCCTCTTCTTCGGGTTGATCATCGCGGAGCTCGGACTCGTCGTCTATCTCTCGGCGCGCGTCCTCAAGATGTCTCCGGCCGCGGCGGCCGGCGCGTTCATCACCTACGCCGCCTTGAACGGCGTGCTCTTCTCCACGATCTTCCTCGCGTACACGGCGACGTCGATCTCGACCACGTTCTTCATCACGGCGGGGATGTTCGGAGCCCTCGCGCTCTTCGGCACCGTCACGAAGAAGAGTCTCGCGGGAATCGGTTCCTTCGTGACCATGGGCCTGATCGGTCTTCTCCTCGCGATGGTCGTGGGAATGTTCGTGCACTCCGACGGACTGCAGTTCGCGATCTCGATCATCGGCGTGATCGTGTTCACCGGCCTCACCGCCTGGGACGCGCAGCGCCTGAAGGCGATGGCCGTCGCCACTCCGGAAGGCCACGTCCAGAACCTGGCGATCATCGGCGCCCTGCGCCTCTACCTCGATTTCGTGAACCTGTTTCTGTTCCTGCTCCGCTTCATGGGCCGTCGCCGGTAGGCTGGCGGGCCGATAGCTCGAGCGATTACGGGCGCGGGCCCACCCGCGGCGCCCTCAACGTGCGCCCCGGTACGTCTCGGAACACCGCGGGCGTGTCCGCATCCCTTCTCGCTCGGCTCTCGACCCGCCTCAACGTCCCGCGCCACGCTGCGACGTACACGACGCCGCGCCCGCCGGCCGGTCCCGCCGGGTCCGCCTTCCGGCACGTCTGACCGCGCCTCTTAAGCGAGAGCGGCGGAGATCCGTCTCGGAAGGCGTCCGGTGCGCACCTCAACGCCAAAGACCACTCGTCCAACGCCATCCGTTCTTAGCGCGCGCGGCTCGCCGGGAGTTCGAGGCCGAACTCGTCTTTGGCGATGTCGATCATCGCGGCAATCTCCTTCGGGTTGAGCCGATCAAAGTCGCTTCCTAGAGATCGCCGTATGCTCATCCAACGACGGTATCGCTCGATAAGCCGCTTGTCGCTCAGCCTTCGGTCTGAACAGTTCTGTTCCAGCCATCTCGACAAATCACGAATAAGTTTGTCGGGGCTTCCCTCGTGGGCGTGAATGTCGGCAAAATTCAAATCGGAAATGCTGCGAAGGTTCCGATATCGCTTCCGAGTAACGACGAAAACTTCCTTTCCCCACGCCAGCTGAAGCCCCAGCTCGAGCGGCATGTTTAGTCGGAGAGCGTAGGAGAGGTCAGATAACCCAAACCGGCACTGAAGCATCATCCGAGCGATCTTTTGAATCCGGATTTCCAGCGAGCTTCGGTCCTTGGCCATGTACGGAACGAGGTCATAAGCCGTCACCGTGGAAAGAATCGCGATCTCAAGATTCGAATACCGAGGGGAGTAGGGAATGTTCAGGAAGATCCCTTTCGCGTCAAACCCATCTTTGATATCGCGCTGCTCCTCTGCGGAGAGATGCAATGGGTGAGCGTTGCTGAACCAGTCCGGGACCAGAGGTCCTGCTGATGCCATCTTTTAG
>DATFVB010000249.1 GCA_035260525.1 Thermoanaerobaculia bacterium | reverse complement strand
AGTCTCTTCATGTCTCGCGGGAAAAACCTCTTCCTTTTCGTCGTTCTCTGCGCCGCGCTCGCGGGCTGCCGGCGCCACGGCGGCAACGGTCGCGTGCGGCCGTCGCCCGTCGCGATCGAGCTCCCCGGCACGGCGCCGGCGGTTTCCCCGGAGCTCGAGCCGAGGCTCGCCGCGATCGGCGTGTCGTCGTTCTTCGTGCCCGCGCTTGCGGCGCGCGCGGGCGGACCGTCCGTCTCCTTCGAGGCGCTCGCCCCGCCGGCGGCGCCCTACCGTCACCGCGTCTATCTCGAGGTCGTCGGCCGCGGCGATTTCGATCCGGCGCTCGAGAAGGACCCCGCCCGAGTCGCCTCGGGGCTCTGGCGCGCGCTCGAGCCGGTCGCCAAGGAAGCGTGGGGGCCGGTCGCGGGCGTGCACCTGGCGTGGCGGGTCTCGGCTTCCGCGCGGGGCGAGGCGCTCGTCCTCGCCGAGCTTCGCCGCCACGTTCCCGGGAAGTGGACGCTCTCCGCCGCGATCGTCTCCCGGATTCCGGACAAGAGCGCGAAGGGATGGCGCTCCGTGGCGAAGAACGCCGACTTTCTCGTCGCCGAGACCTTCGGGCGCGGCGAGGACGTCGACCCGGCCGGCTTCGTCTACTCGGCGTCCCTCGAGGACGCCGCGGATTTCGGGACGCCCGTGTACGCGGGATATGCGCCGCAGGGGTGGGGCGTGCGCCGCACGGCCGGCGGGGAGCCGCGGGATGCCGTGCCGGACTCCGCGATGAACGAGCTCTCGGAGGATCGCCGGTTCGAGTTCGCGTTCGGGGACGTGCTGTCGGCTCCCGACGAGAACGTCTACGTCTTCACCCGGATCCGCTCTTCGGCGCCTCCCGTCTGGCGCGGAGCCGCGGCTCCGGGGGACACGATCACGTTCCGGGAGCGGCGCATCGCGGATTTCACGAAGGCCCTGGCCGACGGCCGGGCGGCGCCCGGCAAGGTCGTCCGGCTCGCCTCGCTCGCCGACGACGGGCGGCTCCTCGGGTTCGGAGTGCTCGAGGACGAGCTCCTCGGCCGCCCGCTCGAGCCGAAGCTCGTCTTCTCCCGCGCCGGCGGGGAGGAGAACGCCGTCGTCGCGGTGAACACCGGGGCCGAGTTCTCGGAGCTGTCGCGGATCAACAACTGGATCGACGTGCGAGTCGACGGCGCGCGGATCCTCGACGTCCATCCGGGAGACTTCGATCGCTATCTGTTCCTCGACGCCAGGGGACGCTCCGTCCTGAGCGCCCGGGCGCGGACGATCCGGTTCTTCGAGAACTTCGTCGCTCCCGGGGAGGCGATGCGGACCGGCGCGATCCGCCTCTCGGGTCCCGCGGCGCTGTCCGTTTCGGCGCATTTGATGCTGCCGGACGGCAGGGTCGAGACGACACAGTCTTCCGCGGTCAAGTAAGGGCACACCGATACATCGAGCGAATACGCGCGTCCTCGCCCGCCGTGTCCCTCCGACGTACGCCCCGGTACGCCCGCGGGACCCGGCGGCCTGTGGGTGCGCGTCTCGCTCGCGTCTCGGCGCGCCTGAAGTCGGTGCACCCTTTTTCCGATCGGCGCTCTTCAAGAGCGCCGATCGTCGACCCATTCTCCTCATGAAGGGGCAAGAGCGGAAGCACTCCGGAGAGCGTCCGCGCAGGCCGTCTACACGTTGCGCAGCAACGCGCGCGCGCGGCTGAGGACCGCTTCCGCGGCCAGCG
This sequence comes from Thermoanaerobaculia bacterium, assembly GCA_035260525.1. Classification (NCBI taxonomy): domain Bacteria; kingdom Pseudomonadati; phylum Acidobacteriota; class Thermoanaerobaculia; species Thermoanaerobaculia bacterium. Next base: position 2,495 of record DATFVB010000249.1, on the reverse strand, counting down.
CGAGCCCGTCGAACGCGAACCAGACGGTCAGCGTGTCGCGCGAGACCACGGGCGGATCGATCCCGACCGCCGCGTTCTCGACGGCGGCGGCCGGCGAGGCGGCCCCGGGCGCCTTTCCCGAGAAGACGCCCGGCGTCCCCCGCAGGCGCGCCGCCGCTCGCTGCGCGGCGGCGTCGTCGGCGAAGCGAAGCACGGCGCTCCCGGCGTAGCCGTGGAAGAGCGCGGCCCGCGCGACGAGGACGATCGCCGGCGAGGAGGGGAACCGTTTCGCGAGGTGCGCTTCGACGCGCCGGTCGAGGGCCTCGGTCTTCGCGTCGCGCAGGAGGTTGAACGCGAGCCGGTTCCCGAAGACGGCCGACTCCGTGTCCCGGAAGTTCAGCGCGTCGCTGGTCTGCCGGAAGAGCTCCTGGATCCCTTCCGTCCCCTCCTCGGCGGCGGGGACGAGGAGCGTGAACACGGCCGACTCGGGCGCCGCGGCCTCGAGGATCGCGTCGCATCCCATCGCCGCGGCCGGCGACTCCGCGAGGTCCCACACCGGCACCTCGTTCTCGCGGGCGAGCCGCCGCGATTCTTCGTCGGCGGGCGAGCCGCCGAGGACGAGGAGATCGAGATCGCCGATCGTCTCGCGCGCCGGCGCGACGAAGATCACGGGCTCTTCCTCCAGCGCCTTGATCTTCCCGGCGTCCTTCTCCGTGCCCAGCGGGACGAACCGCGAGACGGGAACGTCGCTTCGCGCGAACACGTCGCGCAGGTGCCGGGCGAGCGGCCCCTCCGGGTCCGTCATCCCGATCCGAAGCTTCTTCGGCTCTTTCATCGCGCCTTCCGGCGGACGAGCGCGACGCCGCGCAGGACCGGTCCCGAGAGGGCGAACACGACGGAGATCGTCATCAGCGCGATCGCCGGACGGTATCCGATGAACGCCATGATCAGGGCGATGATGAGCAGCACGCCGACCGGACGGCGGCGCTTGAGGTCCAGGTCCTTGAACGACCGGTAGCGGATCGTCGAGACCATCAGGTACGAGAGGATCGCGGTCGCCGCGAGCAGCAGGAAGAAGCCGGTCCGCGTCAGCTGCGCGCGGGGATTCGCGAGGACGATCGACGCCGGCACCGAGGCCGCCATCGGGATCGGAAGGCCGACGAAGTAGCGCTTGTCCACGACGTGCGTCTGGATGTTGAACCGGGCCAGCCGCATCGAACCGCACACGACGAAAAGGAACGACACCATGAACCCGAGCCGCTGCAGGTCCGGCTGTCCCGAAAGCCCCCAGAAATACGCGAGGATCGCGGGCGCCATCCCGAACGAGATCACGTCGGCGAGCGAGTCGTACTGTTCTCCGAACTCCGAGGCGGTGTTCGTGAGCCGCGCGACCCGCCCGTCGAGCCCGTCGGCGAGCGCGGCGATGAAGATGAGCCCGGCCGACCACTCGAAGTTCCCCTGGATCGCGTTCCAGATCGACAGATAACCGCAGAAGAGATTGCCGACCGTGAAGAGGGTCGGGAGCACGTACAGGCCGCGCCGCGGGAGGCGCGGGCGCGGCTCGGCGGCGTCGGTCACCGCCCCTCCGGGAACCGGGCGAGTACCGAGAGGCCCGCTTTCACCTTGTCGCCGGGCTTGACCGCGACGGCCGCCTCCGCGGGGACGAAGACGTCGACCCGCGACCCGAAGCGGATCATCCCGATCCGCTCCCCGCGCGCGCAGTGGTCGCCCGGTTTCTTGCGAAAGACGATCCGCCGCGCGAGCGCGCCCGCGATCTGCTTGAAGACGACGCGCCGCCCGTCGCCGGCCATGTCGATCATGTTCTGCTCGTTGTCGAGCGACGCCTTCGGCGAGAAGGCGGCGAGCTTCTTTCCCGGCGTGTACGTGTAGCGCGATATCGTGCCCGAGATCGGGGAGCGATTGACGTGGCAGTTGAACACCGACATGAACACGACGACCTTCCGCGAGAGCTCCGCGGCCGCTTCGCCGGGGGGCGCGTCGCCGACCGTCAGGACCGTGCCGTCGGCGGGGGAGAGCACGCACTCGGCCGGGGCCGCGCCGGTGCGGTCGGGGTCGCGAAAGAACTGGATCATGAAGACCGTGAGCAGGGCGAGAAGGGCCGCCGCCCACCAGACGGAAAAAAAGGCCGCGGCGAGCGCGCCCAGGAGAGGGAGCGCGATGAACGGCGCTCCCTCTCCGGCGATCGGGATTCTCACGCCGTGGCGGTTTCTCGGTAGCGGCGGAGGATCGCCTCCATCTGGTCCTTGAGAGCGAGCTTCTCCTTCTTCAGGCGTTTTTCTTCGAAATCCTCTTCCTCGGTCAGGTGCCCCTTCTCGGCGAACTGGTGCAGGAGGCGTTCGTGCTCCTGGTGCTGCCGCTGGAGCTCCTGGTACCTCTCGTCGTGCGTGAGTTCCGTGGGGAGGTCGTGACCTACCATTCTCAAATTCTCCTTTCTTCGGGGATTGCGCGGCGATGGAGAAACGCCCTGGCCACGATTGGATTCTACCGGAAAATCC
>DATFVB010000248.1 GCA_035260525.1 Thermoanaerobaculia bacterium | reverse complement strand
CGCGGGTCGGACGCCCGCATCCCGTCTCCCTCGCGTCTCGCGACGCCTCCGAACCGAGGAACGAACTTCCCACTCAGATTCGTTCGGGGTGCGCGCCCGGCGCCGACTCCCACTCAACGACGGACCGGTTCGTGACGGTTTGCCTGACCCTTGACCTTCGACTTCCGCTCGCCTTACGGCCGCCGGGTTAAGCGGCGCGGTACGCGCCCGCTTCAACCCCGGCGTCGACTCTTCGACTCAGTCGCCGCCGACGTGTCCGACGTACACCATCGTCTCGTACTCCATCGTGACGGCGCCGGCCGACGACGTCTCCCGGAACAGCCGCGCGAGGTCGTCGAGCATCGGCGCGTGGCGCGGGTCGCCGGGGCCCGGCGTGTAGGAGGAGGAGAGCAGCCGGGCGCGCAGGCCGGCTTCGTCGAAGCGCTGCCGGTTCGGGAGCGTGAAGCGCTTCCACGGGCCCGGCCGGAAAAACGACTCGAAGACCTCGGAGCCGAGGTTCTTGTGGTCGACGGCGCCGTAGTCGGTCCCGTGCCGGCGCAGCAGCGCCTCGTACCCTTCGCTGAAGGCGCTCCCGCGCGTCCTCCGGTCGTTCCAGACGAGCGCGACCGTGCGCGGCGGGCGGAGGATGCGCGCGAACTCGGCGCGCGCGGCCTCGCGGTCGAACCAGTGGAACGCCTGCCCGGCGGTGACCCGGTCGATGCTCTCGGCGGGAAGCGTCGTCGCTTCCGCGGTGCCGTCGACGCTCCGGAAGAGCGGTATCGCCTCGAACGCCGCTTCCGCGGCGGCGCGCATCTTCTCGTTCGGCTCGACGGCGTACACCTCGCTTCCATAGTCGAGGAACACCCGGGTCAGGAGGCCGGTGCCCGACCCGACGTCGGCGACGGTGTGCGACGGGCGGAGACCCGCTTCCCGTTCGAGGATCGCGATGAGATCTTCGGGATATCCCGGGCGCGACCGCACGTACGCGTCGACGCGATCCGAAAACCGCTTCCGTGGATCGGTCCCGGCGCCCCCCGTCATCGGGCGGCCCCGGCGGCCGCGGCGAGGTCGTCGAGCAGGGCCGAGGCGCCGATCCGGAAACGCGACGGGGTCCCCCCGGAAGGCCCGAGCACGCGCCGCGCCAGCGCGAGATACGCGAGCGCGTCGTCCGTCCGGCGGATGCCCCCGGAAACCTTCACGCCGATCCTCCGACCGGTCGTCCGCTCCGCGTCCCGCGCGGCTTCGAGGAGAAGGAGCGCGGCGCCCGGCGTCGCTCCGACCGGGAACTTACCGGTCGAGGTCTTCAGGAAATCGGCCCCCGAGGCGATTGCGATCGCCGCCGCGCGCCGGATCCGCTCGTCGGAGCCGAGCTCTCCGGTCTCGAGGATCACCTTGAGCGTCGCCGCGCCGCACGCGTCACGGAGGGCGGAGATGTCGGCGGCGACCCGCTCTTCTTCGCCGGCCCGGAAGGCCTCGCGGTCGATCGGCGCATCGATTTCGTCGGCGCCGTCTTCGAGCGCGCGCCTCGCCTCCGCGACCTTCGCCGGAAGCGGCGCGCGTCCGTATGGAAAGTCTCCCGCGACGCACGCGACGCGAACACGCGAGCCGGCGAGCTCGCGCCGGGCGCGCGAGGCGAACCGCGGAAAGACGCACACGGCCGCGACCGGAGGCGCGTCCGGGGCGGGAGCGGCCGCGCGCCGGCAGAGCGCCGCGATGTGTTGCTGCGTGTCGGCGTCGTCCAACGACGTGAGGTCGAGAAGAGAGATCGCGGTGAGCGCCTGCTCGCGAATCGACTCGGCGGCGGCCGTCGTTTCGGACATCCGGCCGAAGCTTACTCCCCGGAAGGTGCCCTCGCCGCCAAAGGATAGATCTCGAGCTTCCGGTGAATCGCTCCCGACGGCGTGAGAGTGCTCGCGTAGAGGATGAACGCGTCCACCCGCCAGGGCCCGGCGGAGAACGGTTCCCGGCGGCCGATCCAGTCCCGCACCGCGCTTCCCGGGGTCCGATCGAGCCGGGCGAGGGTCAGGTGGGGCGAGAACCGCTTCTCGTCCGCTGCGGCGACGCCGGCCGCGGCGACGCGCGTCTCGATCGCGGCGTGCAGCGCCTCGAGGGGCTCGGGCGGAAGGAGCCCGGACCAGAGGACCCTCGGCGCGCGGAACGAGGGAAAGACGCCGAAGCCTTTGGCTTCGACGTCGAACGCGGGGACGTCGATAGCCCGCAGCGCGCCCGCGATCCGCGGTACGAGGGCGTCGTCGACCGGCCCGAGGAACCGCAGGGTGACGTGGTACTGGTCCGGCCGCGTCCAGCGGGCGCCGTCGAGGCCGCGGCACGCTCCGGCGAGCGTCTCGCACACCGGATCGGAAGGGTCGACCGCGACGAAGAGGCGGGTGACGGGCGCGTTCACGGCGCGCGCCGCCGCGGCGGAGCGGGTCCGCGGCGTGCGGGCGCGGCCGGACGGGGCTTCGGCGGCATTCCTGCCGCCGGATAGACGACGCGCGCGAGAAAGAGACCGGACGGCGGGGCGGTCCACCGCGCGGGCTCGCGCGAGGGACGGGCGAGGAACGCGGCGACGGCGTCGGGCGCGAGGTGTCCCCGTCCGACTTCGACGAGCGTCCCCGTCATGCGGCGGATCATCTTCCAGAGGAAATGGGACGCCGCGACGCGCAGCAGGACCTTCGAACCGCCCTCGACCGCCTCGCAGCGCTCGACGCGCACGCGCGTCGACGTCTGGCCCGCGGGATTCTCGCAGAACGAGGAGAAGTCGTGGTCGCCGACGAACTGCGAGGCGGCCTCGCCCATCGCGGCGGCGTCGAGCGCATCCCGGACCCACCAGACGAAGGGCTTTTCGAAGGCGGTGCGCACCCGCGAGACCCGGTACTCGTACTCGCGCGACACCGCGTCGTGGCGCGCGTGGAAGGCGTCGTCGACCTCCTCGACCGACAGGACGTTCACGTCGGGCGGGAGCCCGTCGTTGATCCCGTACTGGATCTCGAGTCCCGCGAGACGCTTCGCGGCCCGGAAATTCGCGACCTGTCCGAGCGCGTGGACGCCCGCGTCCGTGCGCCCGGCGCCGATCAGCCTTACCGGCTCGCCGAAAAGCGACGCCGCGGCGCGCTCGAGCACCGCGGCGACCGTCCGGTCCGTGTTCTTTTGCGTCTGCCAGCCGCGGTAGCGCGTGCCGTCGTACTCGATCGTCAGCTTGTAGTTCGGCATGGACCTCCGGACGAGACCTTATCGCGGCCGTCCCGGAAAAACGAACGGCGCGTGAATTGCACCGCGATCCGCGGGATGATGCGCAGGAATGTCCGATCCTCGGGTCTTGGGGTGGTCGCGAGCCGACCGGTGCGACGGTTGAGCCGGGCCAGCCGAGCGGAAGCGCGGAAGCGGTCGGCGGTTTCCCGGGCCATGAGGAAGCGCTTCGAGCGGAATTCTCACGTACGGCCGCGCGGCGTTCGACGAGCCTCGACCCCGTCACGCGTCCCGTTTCCCCGAGCCCGATCCCGCGACGGGTCGAGCGCTTCGAGCGCGAGCCGCGCAACCGAAAAATGGACACCCTGACGCACGGCCTCGCCGGCGCGCTGATCGGCCGCGCCGGCGGCGCGCGGCAAGCCGCCGGAGCGGTCGTCGCGACCGCGGCGGCGGCCGCGATGTTCCCGGACATCGACGCGTTCTTCCTCCCCGGCTCGTGGTTCCGGCTCGGCGACACGATGAGCTATCTCCGGTACCACCGGGGCGTCACCCACTCGTTCGTGTTGGCGCCGCTGTTCGCCGCCGGGATCGCCCTCATCGCGTGGCGGCTCGCCCGGCGCCCCGCGTTTTCGGCGCTCTTCGCGGCGGCTCTCGCCGGCATCGTGAGCCACATCCTGTTCGACTGGATCACTTCGTACGGCACGATGTTCTTCGCGCCGCTCTCCTGGAAGCGGTATTCGCTCGACTGGGTATTCATCCTCGATCCGTACTTCACCGGGATCCCCGTGGCAGCGCTTCTCCTTTCCCTTTTCCTGCGGGGCCGCGGGCGCGCGGTCGGCGCCGCGGGGACGATCCTCCTCTTCGGTTACGTCGCCTTCTGCGGGGCGATGCACCGGAGGGCGCTCTCCGAGGCGCGGCGGCTCTTTCCCGCGGCGTCGGTCGCGGCCCTTCCCCAACCGCTGTCTCCGCGGCGATGGGCGCTCTTCGCCGATCACGGAGACCGCATCGACGTCGCGTACGTCCGCCTCGGCGACGGGCCCGCGCCGCGTTCCGCCCCGTCGCCTCCCTCCTCGCGGGCGGGGGGCATCCTCGAGGAGCTCCGGATGGCGTACCGGCCCTCCGGCTCGGCGCCGGTCGAACGATTCGCGACCGAGGAGGCCGATCCGCCGGTCGTCGCGGCGCGGCGGTTCCCCGACGTCTCGGACTGGCATCGTTTCGCCCGCTTCCCGATCGCGAAAGTGGAGCCGCTGGCCGACGGCGGCGCCCGCGTGACGTTCACCGACCTGCGTTTTCGCGGGCCGTGGGGCCGTCCCGCGTTCCAGTACGAGGTGCTCATGTCGCCGGACGGAAGGGAGCGGGCCTCCGGATTCGTGCGGCTGTTCGTCACCCAGGACGAGACGCGCAGGAAGTGACGAGCCGCGCCGGCGTGTGCCGGCTCGTTTCTGCTTCCGGGGCGGCCGCGCGCCCCGCGGCCCGCGGGCAGATCGTCACCAGAGTCCACGCACGGCCGATCCGGACCGCACCTCGCCGCTCCCGCAGATGAATGCACGGTGAATTCCGGCGTTTCGGCGGACACCGGCAAACCCCGCCGGTAAACGGATCGAACGGATCGACTCGTGCGCAGAACTTGCATGCGGGGACAGACGGGATATTCTTGGCCCGAGGAAACCCGGGGTTCTCGTCCTCTCGGTGTCGGGAAAATTTTCGAGAGGGTTTGTGGCGCGCAGCGTGAGTCCGACAACCATTTCGGTATCCCCGTCCCTTTCGCGAGAGGGTCGCCTCCTCTGCACGTTCACTCTCCGCGCGCGTCGATGAGCTGACGATGCAGATTTTTCATCGCAGCACCAACTTTCTCGCGAAGCTCTCGATTTTCGGTTCTCTCTTCATCGTGGCCGGGCTCGCCGGAGCGGCCTGGGAGATCTACATGTCGCCCTGGACGACGCAGGTCGGCACGCCCAAGGAGCAGCCCGTGCCGTTCTCGCACGAGCACCACGTGCGCGGGCTCGGTCTGGACTGCCGCTACTGCCACACCTCCGTCGAGACGAGCGCCTTCGCCGGCATCCCGCCGGTCAAGACCTGCATGACGTGCCACTCGCAGATCTGGACCAACGCCGCGATGCTCGAGCCGGTCCGCGCGAGCTACCGGACCGGACGGCCGATCGAATGGACGCGCGTCCACGACCTGCCGCAGTTCGTCTATTTCAACCACAGCATCCACGTGAACAAGGGGATCGGCTGCGCGTCGTGCCACGGCCGCGTGGACGAGATGCCGATCACCTGGCAGGTCAACTCCCTCTACATGCGATGGTGCCTGGGCTGCCACCGCGACCCGACGCCGTACCTGCGGCCGCGCGACCAGGTCTTCAACATGGAATATGCCCCGCCGGCCGATCAGGCGGCGCTCGGGAAGAAGCTCGCGAAGGAATACCGGCTCCTGAACACCGCGCAGATGACCGACTGCGTGACGTGCCACCGATGATCGGGCAGCGTCCGCCGATCGATCTCGACGCCGTGCGGGCGCGGCTCTCGTCCGCGCGCGGCCCCGAGTACTGGCGCGGGCTCGAGGAGATCGCCGCGACGGAGGAGTTCCGGGACTTCCTCGCCCACGAATTCCCGGAGAACGCCGAGCAGTGGGGCGCCGACGCCGTGTCCCGGCGCCGATTCCTTCAGCTGATGAGCGCGTCGCTCGCGCTCGCCGGCCTCTCCGCGTGCACTCGCCAGCCCGAGGAGAAGATCGTCCCCTACATCGAGCAGCCGGAAGAGATCGTCCCCGGCCGGCCGCTGTTCTTCGCGACCGCCCTTCCGTGGCGCGGCCACGCGATGCCGGTGCTGGTCGAGAGCCACATGGGCCGGCCCACGAAGATCGAAGGGAACCCGCAGCATCCGTCGTTTCCCGCCGGCGGCACCGACGCCTTCATGCAGGCGTCGGTCCTGAACCTCTACGACCCCGACCGCGCGCAGGTCGTGACGCATGCCGGGACGATCGCGAGCTGGGAGGCCTTCGTGGCCGCGCTCGGCCCGGTTCTCGCGGCGCAGCGCGCCTCGGGAGGCGCGGGCTTCCGGCTGCTGACGGGGACCGTGACTTCGCCGACGCTCGGCGCGCAGATCCAGGCGCTGCTCGCGGATTTCCCCTCCGCGCGGTGGCATCGCTGGGACGGGATCCCGTCCGACGCCTCGCGCGCCGCGGCGCGGGCCGCCTTCGGACGCGACGTCGCGTACCGATTCCGGTTCGACCGGGCGCGCGTCGTCCTGTCGCTCGATTCCGACTTCCTCTGCGGCGATCCGGGCAGCGTGCGCTATGCCGCGGATTTCGCGTCGGGACGCCGGATCCGCCGCGACCGGATGGAGCTCTCCCGGCTCTACGCGGCCGAGTGCACGCCGACGCTCGCGGGAGCCGCCGCCGATCACCGCCTCGGCATCCGGCCGAGCGTCGTGCCCGCCCTCGCGGCGGCCGTCGCCGCCGCGGTCGGCGCCGGCGGAGCGGGCGCCGCGGCCCTGCCGGCCGACGCCGCGTCCGGCCTTCCGGCCGGCGCACGGAAGTTCGCCGCTGCGGCCGCGAAGGACCTCGCCGCGCACCGGGGGGCGTCGCTCGTCGTCGCCGGAGACGGCCAGCCCGCCGAGGTGCACGCTCTGGCGCACGCGATCAACCGCGCTCTCGGCGGCGCCGGGACGACGGTCGAGTACACGGAGCCGGTCGAGGTCGACCCGGTGGTCCAGCTCGACTCGCTGAAGGATCTGGTCGGGGAGATGAACGCCGGGCACGTCGAGCTGCTCGTCGTCTTCGGGGGAAATCCCGTGTTCACGGCCCCCGCCGACTGGAACTTCCGCCAGGCGCTGATGAAGGTCCGGACCGCCGTGCGGCTCGGCTTCTGGGAGGACGAGACCTCGGAGTGGTGCCGCTGGAACGTTCCGATGACGCACGCTCTCGAGACCTGGAGCGACGCCCGCGCCTTCGACGGCACGGTCACCATCGCGCAGCCGCTCATCGCGCCGCTCTACCAGGGGAAATCGGAGCACGAGCTCGTCGCGGCCCTCGCGGGCGATCCGGATCGCACGAGCCACGACATCGTCAAGGAGTACTGGAGCGGCCGCCACGCCGGCGGAGACTTCGACGCGTTCTGGCGGAAGTCGATCCACGACGGCTTCGTCGCCGGCACGGCGCTCGCGCCGCTGACCCCGCCGGCGTCCGGCTCCGTCGCGGCGCCCCCGGCCGCGGCGGAGAGCGGCGGACTCGAGGTGATCTTCCGCCCCGATGCCACGATCTGGGACGGCGAGTGGGCCAACAACGGGTGGCTCCAGGAGCTGCCGAAGCCGCTCACGCGGCTGACGTGGGACAACGCCGCGCTCGTGTCGCCCGCGACGGCGTCGCGGCTCGGGATCGCGTCGGAGGACGTCGTGTCGGTTTCCGCCGGGGGCCGTTCGGTCAAGGCGCCGGTGCTCGTCCTCCCCGGGCAGCCGGACGACACGGTGACGCTTCCGCTCGGATACGGCCGCCGCCGGACCGGATCGGTCGGCCGGGAGACCGGCTTCGACGCGTTCTCGCTCCGAACGTCGGGCGCCCTCTGGTCCGTTTCGGGGGCGGCGGTGACGAAGACGGGCGCGTCGTACCGACTCGCGTCGACGCAGCTCCACAACACGATGGACGGCCGCAACCTCGTCCGCGCGGCGACGCTCGGCCGGTTCCGCGGCGACCCGGAGTTCGCAAAGAAGCTCGGCGAGAACCCCGAGAGGAACGACTCTCTCTATCCGGCGTTCCCGACGGAGCTTCCCGGCAGCGAACCGGCCTGGGGAATGGCGATCGACCTCAACACCTGCATCGGGTGCGCGGCGTGCGTCGTCGCCTGCCAGTCGGAGAACAACAGCCCGGTCGTCGGCAAGGAGCAGGTGCTGCGCGGCCACGAGATGCACTGGCTGAGGATCGACCGCTACTACCAGGGAGGGCTCGAGAACCCGAAGACCTACTTCGAGCCGGTGCTGTGCATGCACTGCGAGAAGGCGCCGTGCGAGATCGTCTGTCCGGTCGGCGCGACCGTCCACAGCCCCGAAGGGTTGAACGAGATGATCTACAACCGGTGCGTCGGGACGCGGTACTGCTCGAACAACTGCCCCTACAAGGTGCGGCGCTTCAATTTCCTCCAGTACTCCGACACGAAGACGCCGAGCCTGCGGCTGCAGAAGAACCCCGACGTCACGGTGCGGAGCCGCGGCGTGATGGAGAAGTGCAGCTATTGCGTGCAGCGGATCTCCACCGCGCGGATCGAGGCCGAGAAGAAGAACGCGCCGATCCGCGACGGCGACGTGAAGACCGCGTGCCAGCAGGCGTGCCCGGCGGGCGCGATCGTCTTCGGAAACATCCACGACCGGACGAGCCGCGTCGCGGCGATGAAGGCCGAGCCGCTCGAGTACGGGCTGCTCACGGACCTGAACACGCGGCCCCGCACGACCTATCTCGCGAAGGTATGGAACCCGAATCCGGAGCTGGGCAGCGAATGAGAAATCATGGGACGCTGCCGCCGCCCCGGAATTTCGAAGCACGAAACTCGAAATTTGAAACAAGCGGGAAATTCGAAGCGCGAATTTCGAAATCCGAAACAAATTCGAAATTCGAGATTCGAAATCTGAAACGGGGAAGGTCCGCGAGCCGGGCCCCGATTCTCGCTTCGAGTTTCGGGCATTCGGTCATTCGAATTTGTTTCGGATTTCGATATTTGAATTTCGGATTTCTCATGCCAGTGGCACGAGCGTGACCGAGATCCCCGAGCACACCGCGAGCCTCTCCGGCGGACCCGTCCTCGAGCCGGGCCACACCTACCGGAGCGTCACCGAGAAGATCAGCTCGATCGCGCTCGCGCGCAAGACGCCGAAGGGGTGGTGGGTCGGGTTCGGGGTCTCGTTCCTCCTGCTGATGACCCTCATGTACGCGGTCGGCTACCTGTTCATCAAGGGCGTCGGGATCTGGGGGATCAACGTTCCGGTCGCGTGGGGCTTCGCGATCGTCAACTTCGTCTGGTGGGTCGGGATCGGGCACGCCGGGACGCTGATCTCGGCGATCCTGCTCCTGCTCCGCCAGGAGTGGCGCACGTCGATCAACCGCTTCGCCGAGGCGATGACGCTCTTCGCGGTCGCCTGCGCCGGCCTCTTTCCGCTCCTCCATCTGGGGCGGCCCTGGGTCTTCTACTGGCTCTTCCCGTATCCCGACACGATGCGTCTCTGGCCGCAGTTCCGCAGCCCGCTCGTGTGGGACGTCTTCGCGGTCTCGACGTACGCCACGGTCTCGCTCCTCTTCTGGTTCGTGGGGCTCCTCCCCGATCTCGCGACGTTGAGAGATCGGGCGAGAAGGCGTCCGGCGAAGATCATCTACGGCATCCTGGCGATGGGATGGCGCGGGTCGGCGACCCACTGGCACCGCTACGAGACGGCGTACCTGCTGCTCGCGGGGCTCGCGACACCGCTCGTCGTGTCCGTCCACACGGTCGTGTCGTTCGACTTCGCCGTCGCCCTGCTCCCCGGATGGCACACGACGATCTTCCCGCCGTACTTCGTGGCGGGCGCGATCTATTCGGGCTTCGCGATGGTTCTGACGCTCTCGGTCCCGCTCCGCGCGTTCTACGGCCTCGAGGACTTCATCACGATGCGGCACCTCGAGAACATGGCGAAGGTGCTGATCGCGACCGGGCTCATCGTCGCTTACGGGTACGCGGCGGAGCTGTTCATGGCCTGGTACAGCGCGAATCCCGCCGAGCAGTTCCTCGCGAAGAACCGCGCGTTCGGACCCTACTGGCCCGCGTACTGGTCGCTCATCCTCTGCAACATCCTGACCGTCCAGCTCCTCTGGTTCCGGAAGATCCGCACGCGCCCGTGGATCCTGTGGGGCATCTCGCTCGTGATCAACGTCGGCATGTGGCTCGAGCGCTACGTGATCGTCGTCGTCTCGCTCACCCGCGACTTCCTGCCGTCGATCTGGCGTTCGTACCACGGGACGCGGTGGGACTGGGCGACGTTCCTCGGCTCGATCGGCCTGTTCCTGTCGCTCCTCTTCCTCTTCATCCGGTTCCTGCCGGTGATCTCGATCGCCGAGATGCGCTCGCTCGTCGACGAGACGGAGGGGCGCGAATGAATCGGTCGTTGCGCCCTCCGATCTACGGGCTGCTGGCCGAGTTCGGCGACCGCGACCGGCTGCTCGAGGCCGCCCGCGCGACCGGTGCGGCCGGATACCGCGCCGTCGACGCCTACACGCCGCTGCCGGTCGAGGGGCTGGCCGACGCGATCGGCTTCCATCACACCCGCCTGCCGTGGGTCGTGTTCGCCGGCGGCGCGCTCGGCGCGCTGGGCGGTTTCGGGATGCAGCTCTACGCCTCGGCGGTGCACTACCCGCTGAACATCGGCGGCCGGCCGTTGAACTCCTGGCCCGCGTTCATCCCCATCACGTTCGAGCTGACGGTCCTCGGGGCGTCGCTCTTCGCCGTCTTCGGGCTCCTGGCGCTCAACGGTCTCCCGACCCCCTATCACCCGCTCTTCAACGTCGACCGGTTCGAGCTCGCCTCCCGGGAAGCGCTCTTCCTCTGCGTCAAGTCGAAGGACCCGAATTTCGACCGCGGCGAGACCCGGGCATTTCTCGAGGCGCTCGGCCCGAGCGGAGTCTGGGAGGTGCCGTGGTGAGCGGGCGCGCACCGGCCGTCGCGCTCGCGGCGGTGATCGCCGCCGCCGGGCTCGCCTGCCGCCAGGACATGTTCAACCAGCCGAAGGTCCGGCCCCTGCAGGCGAGCACGTTCTTCGCCGACGGCCGCGCCTCGCGCCCGCTTCCGGAAGACACCGTCGCGCGCGGACAGCTCCACGAGAACGAGCTCCTCTACACGGGACGCATCCACGGCGTGGTCGCGGACGCGTTCCCTTTCCCGGTGACGAAGGAGGTCCTCGACCGGGGGCAGGAGCGCTTCGACGTCTTCTGCTCTCCCTGTCACGGCCGCACCGGCTACGGCGACGGGATGATCGTGCAGCGCGGCTTCAAGGCCCCCCCGTCGTTCCACAGCGACCGGCTGCGACAGGCGCCGGCCGGGCATTTCTTCGACGTGATGACCAACGGTTTCGGGGTGATGTACGACTACCGCAGCCGCGTGACGCCCGAGGATCGGTGGGCGATCGCGGCGTACATCCGCGCCCTGCAGCTCTCGCAGCACGCGGGCGCGGCGGACCTCGACGCCGCGAACGCCGCCGCGAAGGCGGCCGGGGAGAAACGTTGAGCGCGATCGATCTCCGCCGCTCGCCGTCGGGGATCCCGCTCGGGATCGGGATCGCCGGAATCGCCGTCTGCGGGATCGGCGCGATCTTCAACCCGGTCCAGTTCTTCCGGTCGTATCTGATCGGTTATCTGCTCTGGCTCGGCGTCGCGCTGGGATGCCTCGCGATCCTGATGCTGTACCACATGGTCGGGGGCCGGTGGGGCTTCCTCATCCGCCGCATCCTCGAGGCCGCCACGCGCACGTTCCCGCTTCTCGCCGTGCTCTTCCTTCCGATCGTCTTCGGCGCGCGCGAGCTCTTCCCGTGGGCGAATCGCGAGGCGGTTCGCGCGGACCCGGTGCTCGTCGCGAAGGCGCCGTATCTGAATCTCCCGTTCTTCGTGATCCGCGCCGCGATCCTGTTCGCCGTCTGGATCGCGCTCTCCGCGCTCCTGAACCGGTGGTCGGCCGAGCAGGACGAAACCGACGACCCGGCCCTCGGGATCCGGCTCCAGAGGCTCTCGGCGCCCGGCCTCATCCTCTACGCCGCGACGACCTTCTTCGCGTCGGTCGACTGGCTGATGTCGCTTGCGCCCCACTGGTATTCCTCGATATTCGGGATGGCGTTCATGGTCGGGCACGGGCTCTCCGCGATGGCGCTCGTGATTCTGGCCGTGCGCTTCCTCGCCAACAGCGAGCCGTTCTCGCGCGTGACGTCGCGATTCGTGTTCCGCGACCTCGGGAACCTCCAGTTCATGTTCCTGATGCTGTGGGGATACATGACCTTCTCGCAGCTCATCATCGTCTGGTCGGGGAACCTCCCGGAGGAGATCTCCTGGTACCTGCCGCGTCTCCACTCCTCGTGGAAGTTCATGTCGCTCTTCATCCTGCTGTCGTATTTCGGCGCGCCGTTCCTGCTGCTCCTCTCCCGCCGCGTCAAGGAGGACATCCGTTTCCTCTCGCGGGTCGCGGGATGGGTGCTCGCGATGCGGGTGCTCGACCTGATCTGGCTCATCGAACCGATCTTCCATCCGGCGGGCATCTCGCTTTCCGTCCTCGACTTCGCGGCTCCGGTCGGGATCGGCGGCGTGTGGACGGCCGTCTTCCTCTGGCAGCTCGAGCGGCGGCCGTTGCTCGCGATCCACGATCCCCGCATGGAGGCCGCGATGGAGGTTCGGCATGGCTGAACGGCCCGGAGAGATTTCGACGGCGCGCCGCGCGCATCAGGAGACGGACATCGACGCGGGCGCCGTCACATGGTTCGGCATCGCGCTCGCCGGCGTGGTCATCGCCGTCGCGATCGCGACGCATGTCGGGCTCGCGATCGCGGACCATCGCCCCCCGAAAGGGGAAGCCCTGCGCTCGCCGCTCGCGGAGGACCGCCTTCCGCCCGCGCCGCGTCTCCAGACGTCGCCGCCGGCCGACATGCGGGCGTTTCGCGCCCACGAGGACGCGATCCTGAACTCGGCCGGGTGGGTCGACGAGGCGAGCGGAGTGGCCCGCATCCCGATCGAGCAGGCGAAAAAGCTCCTGCTCGAAACGGGTCTTCCGGTCGCCGCCGGCGCGGACGCGCCGGCGGAGGAGAAAGCGCCATGAAGCGGGCCCTCGCCGCGCTCGTCGCGATGCTCGCCGCGGCGGCGGCCTCCGCGCAGGCGCAGAACGCCCCCTCGCCGCTCGCGGACGTCTCGATCGAGCAGAAGCTCGGCGCTCCGCTGCCGCTCGACGCCACGCTTCGCGACGAATCGGGCCGGACGGTCGCGCTCGGCGACTACTTCCATCGCCGCCCGGTGGTCCTGGCGTTCGTGTATTACGAGTGCCCGATGCTCTGCTCCTACGTCGAGTCGGGGACTCTGAAGGCGATGCGGGCCCTTTCGTTTTCGGCCGGCCGCGAGTTCGAGCTCGTGACGGTCAGCATCGACCCGTCCGACCTGCCGAAGATCGCCTCCGCGAAGAAAGCCGATTTCGTGCGGCAGTACGGACGCCCGGGGGCGGAGGCGGGCGTGCACTTTCTGACCGGGCCGGCCGAATCGATCGCGGCGATCACGCGAGCCGCGGGGTTCCGCTACGTCCGGGACCCCGAGACGAAGAGCTTTTCGCACGCGGCCGGCATCATGCTCGCGACCCCGGACGGCCGCCTTTCGAAATACTTCTACGGGATCGAGTACTCGGCACGCGACCTCAAGCTCGGCGTCATGGAGGCGTCGAACCGGCGGATCGGGACGCCGGTGGACCGCATTCTCCTGTACTGCTCCCACTACGACCCCACGACGGGCAAATACGGCCTCGTCGTGATGCGCGTCGTCCGTCTCGGCGGCCTCGCGACGGTCGGCTCGCTCGGCGTCTTCATGGTGGTCATGCTCCGCCGCGAGCGCCGGAGAAAGAAGGCATGATCCCCGGAATCGAGTTCCCGCTCTTCCCGGCCCGCGCCTCCACGCTCGCGGGGTCGGTCGACACTGTGTATTTCTTCCTGCTGGGGATCACGGCCTTCTTCTCGACGGTCATCTTCCTCTGCATCGCGATCTTCGCGATCAAGTTCCGGCGGCGGTCGGACGACGAGCGCCCGCCGGAGATCCACGGGTCGCTCACGCTCGAGATCGTCTGGACGGCGATCCCGCTCGCGATCGTGATCGGCCTCTTCATCGCCGGGGTCCGCATCTTCTACGCGGGCGCGCGCCCGCCGGCCAATGCGATGCCGATCTACGTCGTCGGCAAGCAGTGGATGTGGAAGGTGCAGCATCCGGAGGGGAAGAGCGAGATCGACGAGCTGCACGTGCCGCTCGGGGTGCCCGTGAAGCTCCTGATGACCTCCGAGGACGTGATCCACGACTTCTCGATCCCCGCGTTCCGGATCAAGCGCGACGTGCTGCCGGGGCGCTACACGACGGAGTGGTTCCAGGCGACGAAGACGGGGGACTTCCACCTCTTCTGCGCGCAGTACTGCGGGACGAACCACTCCGCGATGGTGGGGCGCGTCGTCGTCATGGAGCCGTCCGACTTCGAGAAATGGCTCGCCGAAGTGCCGCGCTCGCCGTCGATGGCCGAAAACGGCGGGAAGATCTTCGCGAAGTTGAACTGCGCGACGTGCCACTCGGATCCGCGGAAGGCGCCGCTGCTGGCCGGGAGCTTCGGATCGACGGTCCCGCTCGCCGACGGCGGCGCGGCGGTCGCGGACGAGGCGTACCTGCGCGAGTCGATCCTGTTGCCGCGGACGCGGATGGTGGCCGGCTACCCGCCGACCATGCCGACGTACCAGGGGCAGCTCTCGGAATCGCAGGTCCTCGAGCTGATCGCCTACGTGAAGTCGCTTTCGGGCGGGAAGGGAAACAGCCGATGAGCGTCGCCGTCGCGCCTTCCGCGCGCCCCGACTACCTGAACGACGGCTACGGCATCAAGTCGTGGCTGCTGACGCGCGACCACAAGCGAATCGCGCTCCTGTACCTCGCCTCGATCACGTTGTTCTTCATGCTGGGAGGGGTCTTCGCGCTCCTGATCCGCCTGGAGCTCCTCACGCCGGCCGGCGATCTGGTCACGTCCCAGACCTACAACAAGCTCTTCACGATGCACGGCGTCATCATGGTGTTCTTCTTCCTCATCCCGTCGATTCCCGCCGTGCTCGGCAATTTCCTCATCCCGCTGATGATCGGGGCGCGCGATCTCGCGTTCCCGCGTTTGAATCTCCTCTCCTGGTACGTCTACGTCGTCGGAGGCGTCTTCACGCTGACGGCCGCGATCACGGGAGGTGTGGACACGGGCTGGACGTTCTACACGCCGTACAGCTCGACGTACTCGAACTCGCACGTGGTCCTGACGGTCGTGGGCGTCTTCGTCACGGGGTTCTCGTCGATCCTGACGGGCTTGAACTTCATCGTCACGATCCACAAGATGCGTGCGCCGGGGCTCTCCTGGTTCCGGTTGCCGCTCTTCGTCTGGGCGCACTATGCGACGAGCATGATCTTCATCCTGGGGACCCCGGTGCTCGCGATCTCGCTCGTCCTCGTCGGCCTCGAACGGATCTTCCGGATCGGGATCTTCGACCCGCACATCGGCGGCGATCCGCTCCTCTTCCAGGACCTTTTCTGGTTCTACTCCCATCCCGCCGTCTACATCATGGTCCTGCCGTCGATGGGGGTCGTCTCGGAGATCATTCCCTGCTTCTCGCGCAAGCGGATATTCGGCTACAACTTCATCGCGTTCTCGAGCGTCGCGATCGCCGTGCTCGGCTTCCTGGTGTGGGGGCACCACATGTTCGTGTCGGGGCAGTCGGTCGCGGCCGGCGTGATCTTCTCGGCGCTGTCGTTCCTCGTTGCGATCCCGTCGGCGATCAAGGTCTTCAACTGGACGGCGACCCTGTACAAAGGGTCCATTTCGTACCAGACGCCGATGCTCTACGCCTTCGGCTTCATCGGCCTCTTCACGATCGGCGGACTGACGGGGCTGTTTCTCGCAACGCTCGGCGTCGACGTCCACGTGCACGACACCTACTTCATCATCGCGCACTTTCACTACATCATGGTCGGCGGCGCGGTGATGGGATATCTCGGCGGCATCCACTTCTGGTGGCCGAAGATCTCGGGCCGCATGTACCCGGAATGGTGGGGGAGAGTCGCCGCGGTCGTCGTCTTCGTCGGCTTCAACCTGACGTTCTTCCCGCAGTTCATCCTCGGCTATCTCGGGATGCCCCGCCGATACCACGCCTACCCGCCGGAGTTCCAGGTCTTGAACGTGATCTCGACGGCGGGCGCCTCGATCCTCGGCATCGGGTATCTCCTTCCGCTCGTCTACCTCACCTGGTCGATGCGCTACGGCCCGAAGGCGAGCGCGAATCCGTGGGGCGCCAAGGGCCTCGAGTGGGAGACGAGCTCGCCGCCGCCGACGGAGAACTTCCTGGAGACCCCGATCGTCACCGAGGAAGCGTACGCCTACGCCTCCTCCGGAGCGCCGCATGTCTGAGCATTCGATGGCCGGCGGGTCCTCTTCGCCCCGCGCGTACGCGCGCGCCCATCAGTTCGACGACCCGGGCCAGCAGCGGGAGGCCGGCGTCCTCGGGATGTGGACGTTCCTCGTCACCGAGATCCTCTTCTTCGGCGGCATGTTCGCCGGCTACACCGTGTATCGCAGCCTCTATCCGAATGCGTTCCGGGCCGGCAGCCATGCCATGAACCTGACGATCGGGAGCGTCAACACGGCCGTGCTCATCCTCTCGAGCCTCACGATGGCGCTCGCCGTCCACGCGTCGCAGACGGGGCGGAAGAAGTCGCTCGTCGCCTACCTTTCGGTCACGATGCTCTTCGGCCTGATGTTCCTGGGTTTCAAGGCGATCGAATGGACGGCGGAGTTCCGGGAGCACCACGTCCCGGGGCCGCGCTTTTCCTTCGGCGGCCCGGACCCCGTGCATTCCCAGATCTTCTTCTCGTTCTATTTCGCCATGACCGGGATGCACGCCCTGCACATGGTGATCGGCCTCGGGCTCATGACGTTTCTCCTGATCACCGCGCGGCAGGGGAGGTACGGGCCGGAATACCACTCGCCCGTCGTCGTCGGAGGCCTCTACTGGCACTTCGTCGACATCGTGTGGATCTTCCTCTATCCGCTCCTCTACCTGATCGGAGCGCGGAAATGAGAGAACGCCGAATGTCGAAAGCCGAATGTCGAAAGTCCGGTGCGGCTCCCGAAGGTCTTTTGGTCGGCGAGACCTTCGACCTCCCGACCCGTGACATTCGACCCGGCCACGGGGGCAGCCGATGAATCACGATGA
This sequence comes from Thermoanaerobaculia bacterium, assembly GCA_035260525.1. NCBI lineage: Bacteria > Pseudomonadati > Acidobacteriota > Thermoanaerobaculia > Thermoanaerobaculia bacterium. Next base: position 4,204 of record DATFVB010000248.1, on the reverse strand, counting down.
ATCGGCGACCGTGAACGCCCACTCCGGCGTCCACATCGTCCCGCGGAAGGTCTATTTCGCGGTCGCGGCGGCGCTCATGGTGCTCCTCGTTCTCACGTATGCCGCCGCGCAGGTCGACCTCGGTCCGTTCAACATCGTCGTGGCGCTCGCGATCGCCTTCACGAAGGCGATCCTGGTCGTGCTCTTCTTCATGGAAGCCCGATGGAGCAGCCGGCTGACCTGGGTCGTCGCCCTGGCGGGGATCGTGTGGCTTGCGTTGCTGATGGGGGGGACGCTCGACGACTTCCTGACGCGGGCTCACATCCTGCCGGGGATGTGAGCCCGCTCGCCGGCGCGGCGGATGCATCGAGCCGGGCGGGCGCGTGCCGCCGGCCGGCCGCACGACGTACGCTCTCGGTACGCCTTAGCGTCCGGCCGCCGACCCGCATCCCGTCCGGCTCGCGCCTCGCCGCGCCTTCGGGTTGTCTCAAAATGAGATCGCCCATCGTTCCGAGCGCCGTCGCCAGCGCGGCGACTTGTCGCGCCGAAGCCTTGGCGGAGGCGGATGCATCGAGCCGTCCGCCTCCGCTCTACCGAGCTACGGCGCGATCGGCTGTGAGCTCGCGCGGACCGTATCGGCCGGTCGATGCCAATAGGATCGCGCCGAAGCTTCAGCGAAGGCGGAGGCGGGCGCGTGCCGCCGGCCGGCCGCACGACGTACGCTCTCGGTACGCCTTAGCGTCCGGCCGCCGACCCGCATCCCGTCCGGCTCGCGCCTCGCCGTCGAATCGACTGATATGGAGAGCCCCCCGATCGTTGCTGGACCGGCAACGAACGCAAAGCCCCGTCATCTCGGGAGGACTTCTCGCCCCGAAGCCTCCGCGAAGGAGGGGCGAAGCGATCTCGACTCTGGCTCGCGAGGAGCAAAACCCGTACGATCGGGGTTCGTAAAAACGCTGATGAGGTGCATCTCATGAAATCGAAGTCCCCGTTCCTCCTCGCCGCCATGCTGATCACGGCGGTCGCTCTCGCCGCGCCGGCTCCGTCCGGCCAAGGCGCGGCGCCGAAGAAGCCCGGGATCGCGACACGGAGACCGGCGAAACCCGCAGGTTCCGGCGCGAAGCTCGTCCCGGTCACCTCCGTGGAGGGGATCACCGAGTACCGGCTCGCCAACGGCCTCCAGGTCCTCCTCTTCCCCGACCCGACGAAGCCGACGGCGACGGTCAACCTCACCTACAGGGTCGGCTCCCGCAACGAGGAGTACGGCGAAACGGGCATGGCGCATCTCCTCGAGCACCTCATGTTCAAGGGCACGCCGGAGCACAAGAACATCTACGCCGAGATGACCGCCCACGGCGCCCGCAACAACGCGAGCACGTGGTTCGACCGCACGAACTACTTCGAGACCTTCGACGCCTCCGACGCGAACCTGAAATGGGCGCTCGAGCTCGAGGCGGATCGCATGGTCCATTCCTTCATCGCGAAGAAGGACCTCGCGAGCGAGATGACGGTCGTCCGGAACGAGTTCGAGTCGGGCGAGAACGACCCGGCCCGGATCCTCGAGGAGCGGGTCCTGTCGACGGCGTATCTCTGGCATAACTACGGCCACTCGACGATCGGAGCGCGCTCGGACATCGAAAACGTGCCGATCGCGCACCTCCAGGCGTTTTACCGGCTCTGGTACCAGCCGGACAACGCCACGCTCCTCGTCGCCGGAAAGTTCGACCCGGGGAAGACGCTCGCCTGGATCCGCGAGTACTTCGGGAAGATCCCGAAGCCCGCGCGAGCGCTTCCGACGTTCTATACCCAGGAGCCGACGCAGGACGGCGAGCGCGACGTGGACCTCCGCAGGGTCGGCGACGTGCAGGAGCTCGCGGTCGCCTACCACGTGCCGGCGGGCTCGCATCCCGACGCCGCCCCAATCGACCTCCTCGTTCAGATCCTCGCCGACACGCCCGCGGGACGTCTTCACAAATCGCTCGTCGAAACGCACCAGGCGTCCTCGATCGGCGGCTATCTCCAGCCGCTCCACGATCCCGGCTTCGTCCTGTTCTACGCGGAGATCCCGCCGGACAAGCCGCTCGACGTGGCGAGGAAGACGATGCTCGCCACACTCGACGGTTTCGCCTCCGCGCCCTGCACGAAGGATGAGCTCGATCGCGCGCGCACCCAGCTCCTGAAGGACATCGACCTGACGTTGAACAACTCCGCGCGCGTCGGAATCGAGCTCTCCGAGTGGATCGGCATGGGCGACTGGCGTCTCTTCTTCCTGCACCGCGACCAGATCCGCAAGGCGACGCTCGAAGACGTCCAGCGCGTCGCGGCCGAGTACCTGAAACCCTCGAACCGGACGGTGGGCGCCTTCTATCCCACGCCGAAGCCGGATCGGGCCGAGATCCCCGCAACGCCGAACGTCGAGGCGGAGCTCGCCGGCTACAAGGGCGACCAGGCGATCGCTGCCGGTGAAGCGTTCGATCCCTCTCCCGAAAACATCGACAAGCGCACGACCCGCCAGAAGCTCGGCAACGGAGCCGAGGTTGCGTTGCTCCCCAAGAAGACGCGCGGCGAGACGGTCTATCTCTCCGGGACGCTGCGGTTCGGAACGGTCGAATCGCTCAAGGGCCTCGACACGGCGGGGAGCTTCGCCGGCGACATGCTGCTTCGCGGCTCGAAGCACCACACGCGGCAGGAGATCCAGGACGCCTTCGACAAGCTGAAAGCCCGCGTGTCCGTCGGGGGAGGGCCCACCCAGGCGAACATCGGGATCGAGACGGTGAGAGCGAACCTGCCGGACGTTCTGAAGCTCGTCGTCGAGGTCCTGCGCGAGCCCGCCTTCCCGGAAAAGGAGTTCGAGCTCCTCCGCGAGGAGTCTCTCGCCGACATCGAGCAGCAGCTGAGCGACCCGCGCGCGATCGCCGTCAACAACTTCGAGCGGCACCTGAACGACTTCCCGAAGGGGGACGTCCGGTACGTCGAGACGCCGCAGGAGGAGAAAGCGGACGTGCAGGCGGTCAAGCTCGAGGACGCGAAGAAGTTCTGGGAGCGGTTCTACGGCGCTTCGCACGCCCAGATCGCAATCGTGGGCGACTTCGATCCGGCGGCGGTCATGCCGGTGCTCGAAGAGGGGCTGGGGAGCTGGACGAGCGCGGAGTCGTTCGAGCGCGTGCCTCATCCGTTCCAGGACATCGCTCCGGCCGACAGGTCCTTCGAGACTCCCGACAAGGCGAACGCGTGGTTCCTGGCCGGCGAGAACCTCCACGTCCGTGACACGGACCCGGACTTTCCGGCGCTGTTGCTCGGCAACTACATCTTCGGCGGCGGGTTCCTGAACTCGCGCCTCGCCACGCGGATCCGCCAGAAGGAAGGTCTGTCCTACGGGGTCGGCTCGCAGTTCTCCGCGTCGCCGTTCGAGGAGTCCGGGTCCTTCCTCGAGTACGCGATCTACGCACCGCAGAACGCGGCGAAGCTGCGCACGGCCGTCGAGGAGGAGATGAAGCGCGTCATGCAGGACGGCTTCACCGAGGACGAGGTCAGGCAGGCGCGTTCGGGGCTGCTCCAGGCGCGGCAGGTCAGCCGCGCCCAGGACCCGGAGCTCGCTCGGCGGCTGTCGGGTTACCTCTTCATTCCCCGAACGATGGAGTACGACGCGAAGGTCGACGCAAAGCTCGCCGCGATGACGCCGGCGGAGATCCTCGCGGCCTGGAAGCGCCACCTCGATCCTTCGAAGATGACGTACGTTCGCGCCGGCGACTTTGCCAACGCCTCGAAGTACGAGAAGAAGCCCGGAGGAGGCTCTCCGCCTCCTCCTTCGAAATAGGAAGACGGCGAACCGACGGCGGTCGAAGGAGTGCGCTTCGGGATGACGGGAACCGGCGGGGCCGGCTCTCCCAGGGAACGCTCCCCGCGTCGCCCGGAGGCCGCCGTCGACGGGCCGCCCGACTCTTCGAGCGCCCGGGCATGAGATTTCCTGCGGCGCGCTTTGGTCTGCTCCTGGGACTGGCACTCGGCAGCGGTGTCGCTCTCGGCGACACGAGGCCGCCGGTGGACATACCCGCTCTCCACGAGGCGCAGGCGCAGGACGCCGCTGTTGCGGCGATCGACGGGCACATGGAGCGGGGAGACTGGCGGGCGGCGAGCGACGCCGCGAGAGCGGTGCTCGAGCGATCGAAGAGCGTGTGGCACGGCGCGCTGCAACGGGCCCTGGTCCGGCTGGCGTTCCTCGAGG
>DATFVB010000247.1 GCA_035260525.1 Thermoanaerobaculia bacterium | reverse complement strand
TTTGTCCTCCGGGCTCGCAGAGGCGGGGGCGGGCTGGGCCGCGACCGTCTGCCGGAAGATGAGCAAGAGGGCGAACGGCAGCCATATCGGCACACGAAGCACGAACCGTCGGCGGGTGCAGCTCAATTGAGATCCAAGTTGTGGTGTGAGCTTAACATAGAGGGCGGTAAAGACGTTCCTAGCCCACCTTTCCGACGGAAAGCCGTTCTGGTCGCCGCGGACGAAATGCGCGAACTGTCGAGGCAGAAAGGGAAAGGCGTGGGGGAAGTCCGGGTAGGCGCGCCCGACGAAGCTCCCGCCCGAGCCTCAGAGCTTGATGCAGACGTTCTTGGCTTCGGTGAAGAAGTCGAGCGAATCGAAACCGCCCTCGCGTCCGACGCCGCTCTCTTTCATCCCGCCGAAGGGAACCCGCAGGTCGCGCAGGAGCCAGGCGTTCACCCACACGGTGCCGCAATCGATCGCCGCGGCGACCCGGTGCGCCTTGCCGAGGTCGCGCGTCCACACGCTGGCGGACAGACCGTAACGAGAGGCGTTGGCGAAGCGAACCGCCTCGTCGACCGAGTCGAACGGCGTCACGGTGACGACCGGACCGAAGATCTCCTCCTGCATGACGCGCCGCGAACAGTCGAGGCCGGCGACGACCGCCGGTTCCAGGAACCAGCCGCCGCGAAGGCGCTCCGGAAGATCGGCCGGAGGCTTGCCGCCGCAAAGGACCTCGCCCCCTTCCTGCTTCGCGAGCTCGATGTAGCCGGAGACCTTGCGGAAGTGAGCCTCGCTGATCAACGCGCCCACTTCCGTCGCCGGGTCCTGCGGATCCCCGACCTCGAGCTTCTTCGTCCGGTCCAGGAAGCGCTCGAGGAATTCGTCGTAGACGGGTCTCTCGACGAAGATGCGCGAGCCGCACAGGCAGATCTCCCCCTGGTTGGCGAAGCTCGAAGGAATCGATCCGGCGACGGCTTCCGCGAGGTCGGCGTCGGCGAAAACGACGTTCGGGTTCTTTCCGCCGAGCTCGAGCGACACCTTCTTGAAGAGGGGACCGGCCGAGGCCATCACGTCGGCCCCCGTCCGGGTCCCGCCGGTGAACGAGATCAGGGGAACGTCGGGGTGCGAGGTGAGCGCGCGGCCGGCGCCGGCTCCCCGCCCGTGGACGATGTTGATGATCCCGGGGGGAATGCCGGCTTCCCGCGCGAGCTCCGCCAGCCGGGTGGCCGTCAACGGCGTGAGCTCCGAGGGCTTGGCCACACAGCAGTTGCCCGCGGCCACGGCGGGGGCGATCTTCCACGTCAGCAGATAGAGCGGAAGATTCCAGGGCGAGATCAGCCCGGCCACGCCCAGCGGCTGGCGCAGCGTGTAATTGAGCGCTCCGACGTCCATGGGATGGCACTTCGTCTCGGCGTGGAGGATGGCGGTGGCGAAGAACCGGAAGTTCTTGACGGCTCGCGGAATGTCGAGCCGGCGGGCGAGCGCGACGGGCTTTCCGCTGTCTCGCGATTCGAGCAATGCCAGCTCGTCGAAATTCTCCTCGATAAGGTCCGATAAGCGAATCAAAAGCCTTGACCGCTCTTCGGCGGAGGTCCGGCGCCAGGACGGGAACGCGCGCTTCGCCGCGGCGACGGCGGCGTCGACGTCGGTTTGGTCGCTGTCGGCAATCTCGGCGATCACCTCGCCGGTCGACGGATCGACGTCCTCCAGGTATTTTCCGGCGGCCGGCGGCCGAAACTCTCCGCCGATGAAATTGAAAACGCGTTTCACGCGCCGATTCTACGTTGCCCCCGTTGAACGTCGGAAAGGTTCGTGGTACGAACGGTGCACCGATGGGCAAGCCGCGCGCTCCTCTCAGCGAGCCTCTGTACTATGCGGATTACATCCACCTCGACCGATTGCTCGAATGCCAGCAGCTCGAGAGCGCCCGGCGGGGCCACCCCGCGCACGACGAAATGCTGTTCATCGTCGTGCATCAGACGTACGAGCTGTGGTTCAAGCAGGTCCTGTGGGAGCTCGACGCCATCCTCGCGATCTTCCGAAGCTCGACCGTCCGGGAGGAGGACGTCGGGCGCGCGGTCTCGCGCTTCGGCCGGATCGTCGAGATCCAGCGGGTGCTCATCCAGCAGATCGACGTGCTGGAGACGATGACCCCGCTCGATTTTCTCGATTTCCGCGACGACCTGATTCCGGCGTCGGGCCTGCAGAGCGTCCAGTTCCGTCTGGTCGAGAACAAGCTGGGCATCCGCCGCCAGGATCGCCTCCAGCTGCACGACGCCGCGTACACCTCGCGCTTCCGGAAGGAGGATCGCGCACGGCTCGAAGCCTCGGAGAAGGAGCCTTCCCTCTTCGACGTCCTGGAGCGCTGGCTCGAGCGAACTCCGTTCCTGAGCCTGCGCGGTTTCGACTTCTGGAAGGAGTACCGGCGGGCGGTCGACCGGATGCTCTCCGCCGACGGCGCTTCGATCCGGCGCAACCCGACTCTGACCGAGAAGGAGAAATCGACGCAGCTGGCCGGGCTCGAGTCCACGGCCCGCCGGTTCGAAGATGCCTTCGGAGCCTCCGCCGGCGAAGCGGCGGAAGCGGCGCCGGGACGCCATTTCTCGCGCCGCGCCCTTCAGGCGGCGCTGTTGATCAACCTCTACCGTGACGAGCCGATTCTCCACCTGCCGTTCCGGCTCCTCACGCTCGTCACGGAGGTCGAGCGGAACTTCACGACATGGCGCCAACGCCACGCGCAGATGGCGCTCCGCATGATCGGCAGCCGGATCGGGACGGGGGGAAGCTCGGGTCACGAGTATCTCGACCGGGCGGCCGAACGTCACAAGGTTTTCGGAGATCTCGTCGGCCTCTCGTCGTTCTTCATTCCCCGCTCGGCGCTCCCCACGCTTCCGGCCGCGGTCAAGGGCACGATGGGATTCCGGTTCGGGCGCAAGCGCGCGGGCTCTCGATCTAGGACGCGGCGATCACCTTGAGCTCGATCGAGATGGGGGTCGGAAGCGCGACGATGCCCACGGTCGTCCTCGCCGGGGCAATCGCGCCGAAGTAGTCGCCGTACACGCGATTGAAGGCGGCGAAGTCGTGGTCGATGTCCGTCAGGAAGACGGTCACGTCGATCACCTTCTCGAGGGAGCTCCCGGCGTCCTCGAGGATCGCTTTCACGTTCTCGATGCACGCGCGCGTTTGAGCCTCGATGCCCTCGGCGATCTCGTCGGTTTCCCGATGGCGCGGTCCGATGCCCGAGAGGAAGAGCAGATCTCCGAATCGCCGCGCGTGCGGGTACGGCCCCACCGGCCGCGGAGCCCTCGAGGAGACGACGGAGCGTTCGCTCGGCGCCTCGACGGCGCTGGCGTCAACCAGCTTACCGGCGCGACTATCGCGCGCCTTACCGGCGCGACTATCGCGCGCCTTACCGGCGCGACTATCGCGCGCCTTACCGGCGCGACTATCGCGCGCCTTACCGGTGCGACTATCGCGCGCCTTACCGGCGCGACTATCGCGCGCCTTACCGGCGCGACCGGATGATCGGGACGATCGGTTCATCGCCGCCTATACTATCGATCTGTCGGACGGGAGGACCGGTCATGGAACGGAAGGCGATCAATTTCGCGCGGTGGATCGACGAGCACCGGGAAGACCTCAAACCGCCCGTCTGCAACAAGAAGGTCTTCGACGAGGACGATTTCATCGTCATGGTCGTCGGGGGCCCCAACAGCCGCAAGGATTACCACGTCGACGAGGGGCCCGAGCTCTTCTACCAGCTCGAGGGCGAGATGATCCTGAAGACGATCCAGGGCGGCCGTGTCGTGGACATTCCGATCCGCGCGGGGGAGATGTACCTGCACCCTCCCCGCGTCCCTCATTCGCCGCAACGCATGCCGAATTCGGTTGGGCTCGTCGTCGAGCGCAAGCGCCTCCCCCACGAGAAGGACGGGCTCCAGTGGTATTGCGACCGATGCACGACGCTCCTGTACGAGGAATACTTTTCGCTCGGCAACGTCGAGAAGGATTTTCCGCCCATCTTCGACCGGTTCTTCGCGAGCGAGGAGCATCGCACGTGCAGGAAATGCGGCGCCGTGATGCCGCCGCCGAAGGCCTGATGCCGGTTTTCCGAAGGCCGACTTGCTGAAGATCGACATCCACACCCACATCCTCCCCGAGAGGCTGCCGGACCTCGGGCCGGGTTTCGTCCGAATCGAGCCCGCCGCGCCCGGCCGCGCGCGCATGACGATCGACGGCGCGTTCTTTCGCGAGATCGAGAGCAACTGCTGGGACGCCGGACCCCGAATCGCGGAGTGCGACCGCGACGGGGTGAACGTCCAGGTTCTCTCGACCGTCCCGGTGATGTTCAGCTACTGGGCGGAGCCTTCGCGCGCGCTCGATCTCGCCCGCCGGTTGAACGATCACATTGCCGGGCTGCAGGCCGCGAGCCCGGCGCGGTTCGTGGGACTCGGGACCCTTCCGATGCAGGATCCCGGCCTCGCGATCCGGGAGATGGAACGGTGCATCCGCGATCTCGGTCTCGCCGGCGTCGAAATCGGGTCGAACGTCAACGGCGCCAATCTCGACAATCTGGAGCTCTTCCCGGTCTTCGAAGCCGCCGAGCAGCTTGGAGCGGCGGTGTTCGTCCACCCGTGGGAGGTGGTCGGGAAGGAGCGGATGGCGAAGTACTGGCTCCCGTGGCTCGTCGGTATGCCCGCGGAAACCTCGCTTGCGATCTGCTCGCTCATCTTCGGGGGCGTGCTCGAACGGCTTCCCCGCCTGCGCATCGCCTTCGCGCACGGCGGCGGCGCTTTCCCCGGGACTTTCGGACGCATCGCCCACGGTTTCGACGTTCGTCCCGACCTGTGCGCCGTCGCCAACGACGTTCCTCCCCGGGAATATCTCCGGCGCATCTTCGTCGATTCGCTCGTGAACGATCCGCTGACGCTGCGGTACCTGATCGACCGGATGGGGGCGGAGCGGATCGCGCTCGGGAGCGACTATCCCTTTCCCCTGGGCGAAAGTCATCCCGGAGAACTGATCGATTCCTGCGGCTTCCCGGAAGCGACCCGGGCTCGCCTCCTGCACGGGACGGCGCTCGAATGGCTCGGTCTTCCCGGCGAGCGATTCGGCCTTTAGCAGGCTGCTGAAAAATGAATCCGGGCGTCGTGTCGCGAGCCTTGCATTTCGTTCGCGCTACCGAGCGGCTGCTAGACTGGGAGCATGCGTCGCGCCGATCTGATTGACATGCGAACGGCAAGGCCCGCGCCACCCGAAGGTTGCGGCGGCGCGGGCCCGCAGGCTTCGTTGCCGCGCCTAGACGATGCGGCCGGCATCGCCTTCGGCGCGGCGTCTTGCATTCGAGCCCCCGGCGCTCACAACGCCATCCCGGACCCTTTCTCAGCAGCCTGCCAGTGAGCGAACCGTTCGAGTCGGGACGCGAGTTCGCGGTCGCGCTCGACCGGGAAGATCCGCTCCGGAGCTTCCGCGGCGAGTTCCACATTCCGAAGCGCGAAAGCGGCCATGGAGAGATAGAAGAGATCTACTTCGCCGGCAACTCGCTGGGCCTCATGCCCCGGCGCACGCGCGGCTGCGTGGACGAGGAGCTCGAGAAGTGGGGTCGGCTCGCCGTCAAGGCGCATTTCACCGGGGTGAATCCGTGGATGCCTTACCACGAGCTCCTCGCCGCGCCGACCGCGGCCCTTCTGGGGGCGCTGCCGACGGAAGTCGTGACGATGAATTCGCTCACGGTCAACCTCCATCTGATGATGGCGAGCTTCTATCGCCCGACGCGCGAGCGGCACCGGATCCTGATCGAGGACCGAGCCTTTCCTTCCGACGACTATGCCGTCGAGTCTCACGCGGCCCACCGGGGGTTCGATCCGGCTTCCGCCGTCGTCCGCCTTCGGCCGCGGGCAGACCGGGCCGGTGTCACGATGGCCGAGATCGCCGAGGTCCTCGAGCGCGAGGGCGACTCGATCGCTCTCGTCCTCCTGCCGGGGGTCCAGTACTACACGGGCCAGGCTTTCGAGATCGAAGCGATCACGCGGCTGGCGCACGAGAAGGGGTGTGTCGCCGGCTTCGATCTGGCGCACGCGGCGGGGAATCTCGTCCTGCGCCTCCACGACTGGGACGTCGATTTCGCCGTCTGGTGCACCTACAAGTATCTGAACGGGGGACCCGGCTCGGTGGGGGGGTGCTTCGTGCACCAGCGTCATGGCTCGAATGAGAGCATCCCGCGCCTGGCCGGCTGGTGGGGACACGACAAGGAAACGCGCTTCCGGATGCAGCGCGGTTTTCGGCCGATTCCCGGCGCGGAGGGGTGGCAGCTCTCGAATCCACCCATCCTCTCGCTCGCGGCGATTCGCGCATCTCTGGACGTTTTTCAGGCCGCCGGCGGCATGGAGCCGCTCCGCGACAAGTCGATTCGCCTCACGGGGTATCTCGAGTGGCTCCTGCGGCGCGAGATCGGCGACGCCATCGAGATCTTCACGCCGGAGGATTTCCGGCAGCGGGGATGCCAGCTCTCGCTCCGCGCGAAGTCGGGGACTCCGGGCAAGACGGTCTTTCAGAGGATCGAGGCGGCCGGAGTGACGTGCGACTGGCGCGAACCGGATGTGATCCGGGTCGCCCCGGTGCCGCTGTACAACCGATTCGAGGAGGTCCACCGCTTCGTCGAGATCCTTCGGGCGGCGCTTTCTTGAAGCGCGCCGCGAAAAACGCTTTGAAAACGCCGCGGGAAACGGAGGAGATCACTCTGGTCGGCGCCGGCCTCGCGGGCTCCCTCCTGGCGATCGATCTGGCCGGGCGCGGCCATCGAGTGACGATTTACGAGCGCCGTCCCGACCCGCGCCGGGAGGGCGCCTCCACCGGGCGGTCCATCAACCTCGCGCTCGCCAATCGCGGCATTCACGCGCTCGAGCGAGCGGGCCTCATGGACCGCCTCCGGCCGGCCCTGATTCCGATGGCGGGGCGGATGTTGCACGACGAGAGCGGCGGCCTGCGGATGATCCCTTACGGCAACAAGCCGCACGAGGTGATCCATTCGGTTTCGCGCGGCGGCCTGAACTCGCTGCTGATGGACGCCGCGGAAGCGACCGGCCGCGTCTCGATTCGATTCGGGCACGCGTGCCGCGGTGTCGATTTCGCGAGTCGCAGGGTGCGGATCCGCGCCGGCGAGAGCTCGGAAATAGACGAATTTCCCTATGAAGTCCTCCTCGGCACCGATGGAAGCGCCTCGGCGGTTCGGGCGGCGATCATCGAGAAGACCGGCGGGGATCTGATGGAGGAGCCGCTCGGCCACGGTTACAAGGAGCTTTCGATTCCGGCGGCGCCCGGCGGCGGCTTTTGCATGGAGAAGAACGCCCTCCACATCTGGCCGCGAGGGGAATACATGCTGATCGCCCTTCCCAACGCCGACGGCAGCTTCACGGCGACGCTGTTCTTGCCAAATGACGGCGAGGAGAGCTTCGGAGCGCTGCGCACGGCCGACGACGTGAGGCGGCTCTTCGAGCGGCGCTTCGCGGACGCGATTCCCCTCATGCCCGGCCTCGCCCGTGAATTCTTCGCAAACCCGACGGGACATCTCGAGACGATCCGCTGCCGGCCCTGGTTTTTCGAGGACCACGCCCTCCTGCTCGGCGACGCGGCGCACGCGATCGTTCCGTTTCACGGGCAGGGCGCAAATGCGGCCTTCGAAGACTGCGACGCGCTGGACGACTGCCTGGCTCGGGAAGCCGAGCCGTGGGACGAGATCTTCGCCGATTTCGAGTCCCTTCGCCGGCCCGACGCCGACGCGATCGCCGCGATGGCGCTCGAGAATTACGTCGAGATGCGGTCGACCGTCCGCGACCCCGGGTTTCAGCTCAAGAAGGATCTTTCGTTTCGCCTGGAGGAGCGCCATCCCCGCCGGTTCATCCCTCGCTACTCGATGGTGATGTTTCACCGCATCCCCTACGCGGAGGCGCAGCGCCGGGGCGCGATCCAGGAGGGGATACTGGAGGAATTGACGAGAGGCGCGAAGAGCGTCGAAGACGTGGATTTCGAGAAGGCGGACCGGATGATCGAGGAGCGGCTGGGGAATGAGGCGCTTCTTCTGGAGGTTTGACCCATTTTGCCTCTCCCCGCGGGAGAGGCCGGCGAGCGCAGCTCGCCGGGTGAGGGAAGCGGGGGTAACCATTCCTCGTCATCGCGAGGAGCGAAGCGACGCGGCGATCTGATCCGGCACCGAAAAAGGCCGGGAATCGCTTCCCGACCAGTACCAGTTTGGTCGCGGGGGCAGGATTTTCTTCGGCCTTCGGCCGGCGGATTCGCCGGGGGGGGTAACCCTTCGAAGTCTTCGCGAATACGAGCTTGCGAAGCTGATCCAAAGGTCGCGGTTTGACCGAAGGGCAAATTGCCGGCCGTCAGGCCGAAAATCAGTTCCCGCTTCAATGCACGAAAAAAGGCCGGGAGTGATCTCCCGGCCGTCTCCGGATTGGTTGCGGGGGCAAGATGACTCGCACCCGAGGTGCTCGGATTTCGGCGAGGGTACGGCTTCGAAGTCTTCCGAAATACGATCTTCGGCTCGACGCCAGCGGATTGCGCTGCGCGCAATACGAACTTGCTTCTCAGTTCAAATCAGGCTTCGAGAAAAAAAAGGCCGAGTCGAACGACTCGGCCGTATTGAGTTTGGTTGCGGGGGCAAGATTGGTCGCACCTTCGGTGCTCCGATTGCCCTGCGGGCAATTCGAACTTGCTTCAGTTCAAATTGCCGCTCCGAAAAAAGGAAAGGCCGGGTCAGACGACCCGGCCGTAACACCTTTGGTTGCGGGGGCAAGATTGGTCGCACCTTCGGTGCTCCGATTGCCCTGCGGGCAATACGAACTTGCTTCAGTTCAAATTGCCGCTCCGAAAAAAGGAAAGGCCGGGTCAGACGACCCGGCCGTAACGCCTTTGGTT
>DATFVB010000246.1 GCA_035260525.1 Thermoanaerobaculia bacterium | reverse complement strand
TTTCTCCTTCCAGGAGCTCCATGACGGCGTAGGCGACCCCACCGTCCGTCCCGAAGTCGTGGATTGCCAGGATGTTCGGGTGATTCAACGCCGCGACCGCGTGCGCTTCGCGCTCGAAGCGCGCGAGCGCGTCAGAATCGTCGGCGAGCGACTCGGGGAGGACCTTGATCGCGACGAAGCGGTTGAGCTTCGTGTCCTTCGCCTTGTAGACCTCGCCCATGCCCCCAGCCCCGAGGGGGGAAAGAATCTCGTACAGGCCGAGCTTGGCGCCGGCAGCGAGAGTCACCGGGCGATCCTAAAGCGAAGGCGGACTCGTCGCGCCGTACCCGCCTTCGCCCCGCCCTCGCCGAGGTATCGGAGGGCTTCGGCGGGGCTGCCGGCTCCATAGGAGCGAAGCCGGATCACCGGATCCCCTCGCCGAGGAAGAGGGAGCTGAGACGCCGGGTGTAGTTGCAGGCGATCGCCCGGCCGTCGCGGCTGATCACGACCGGACCGTAGGCGATCTGGAGGCCGGCCGGGTCGGAAGCGTCGAACTGGCGCCAGGGACGGCGCGCGCCGCTCGAGACGTCCAGCTGCTCGATCCGGATCGGAAGATTTCCGCCGACGACGAAGAGCGTTCTTCCGTCTTCCGCGAACCGCACCGGCTGGTCGCCGTCGCGCCATCCCGATATCGGAGTCGGGACGCCCCCGGAGATCGGGTAGAGCGCCGGCCGCCGGTCGGGTCCGCGCAGCACGACGGCCCGGCGGTCGGGAGTGACCGGCAGGTAGGGGTCGAACGAATCGACTCCTTCCGGCGTCAGGGGGACGAGCTTTCCGCCGGCGACGTCGAGTCGGTAGGCGCGCCGGCTCCCTCCGGCCGCCGCCACCAGGACGAGGGTTTCGTTCGAAATCCAGTTTCCGGATTCGACCGGGACATCGACGGAGATCGAGCGCGCTTCACCCGCTCCCGTGGGGTAGAGGACGATCCGCGGGGAAGGGGTGTAGACGATGTCGGCGACCCACTTCCCGTCCGGAGAGAGCGCCAGACCGCCCCCCTCTCCGACCCGCGCCGCCGGCGAGCCGTCGGTCGGCCGGAGGTAGGTCGTGTAGTTGTTTCCGCTTCCCTCTCCGACGTACGTCGTCAGGAGCAGCCGGTCGTCGGGCGAGAAGTCCTGCCCGAACGAATACCCGAGCCAGGAGAGATCCTGCCCTTTTTCGTCGCCCGGGAGATACGCGATCGTCTGAATCGATCGTTCTTCGCGCGTCAGCAGGATCCGGCCGTCGGCCGCGACGTCCATCAGGAACACGTTTCCCGGGATCCCGAGAACCGGCCGCGGCTTACCGCCGGGCTTCACCGCCATGAGGCGCCGCCCTCCGACGCCGGGGTCCGCGGCGAACCAGATCTCGTCGCCTTTCAAAGACCAGCACGCTCCCTGGACGCCGCTCCATTCGTCGGTGAGGACCTGGTGGCTGCCGCGGAGGTCGACGACGTCGATCGTACCCCGGTCGTCCTGGAGGACGGGGTGGTTCGCGAACGCAATCCGCGTGCCGTCGCGGGAGAATCGGATGTGGCTGATCCACCCGCCGGTTTCGTAGAGGACCTTCCCGATCGGATACTCGATCCGGTAACGGGATCCCGCCCGGCGGGCGACGGCGATCCCTTCGCCGTCGGGCGCCCAGTCGGCGGCGACGACGTCGTCGACGATGGGCCTCGGCGTCCCGCCGAGGAGCGGCACGCGGGCGAGCTGCCCCAGACCCATCCATCCCGTCTGCCGGTATCCGAGCGCGATCGCGAGCTCTCCCTTCGAGGAAACGGACAGCACCGCCGCCTCCGGAACGGCGAGCGGCGTCGATTCGGGCGTATCGGTCCTCGCGAGATAGACGTGGTAGGGGGCGCCGTTCCATGCCGCGGCGTAGGCGATCGTCCGGCCGTCGGGTGAGAAGCGCGCTTCCTGGATGATGCCCCGGTCGTGGGTGACGGCGGTGAAGCGGGCCGATCCGGCCGTCCCCGCTCGCCGCGCGCCGAGCCACAGGCCCGCCGCGAGGAAGAGAGCCGCCGTCGCGGCGAGCGCCGCCGGTGCTTTCCACCGGCCGGCGGCGCCGCCGCGAACCCCGCGCGCGGGGCCGCTCACCGCTCCGGCGGAAACGCCCGAGACCGTCTCGAGATCGAACGCGAGGTCGCTCGCGGAGTGGAACCGCGCCTCGGGAGCTTTCTCGAGGCAGCGCCGGACGATTCGGTCGAGAGTCGGCGCGATGTTCCGTCCGGACTCGAGGAGCTCCGGAGGCTCCTCCTTCAGGATCGCGTTCATCGTCTCGACGTGGGAGTC
>DATFVB010000245.1 GCA_035260525.1 Thermoanaerobaculia bacterium | reverse complement strand
CCCCGAACCGCGCGTTGAATTCGAGGACCTTCATACCGGACGCCGTCAGCATCAGACCGACGTAAAGCACGCCGGAGAAGGCACGATGGTCCTGCGCCATCATCGAGAGCACCGGATGAACGATGTCCCGCAGCACCGCCGCCGCCTGCTCGCCGCCGAGCACTCCCGCCGGGGAATGCGCGCCCATTCCACCGGTATTCGGGCCGCGATCGCCGTCGAAGACCTTCTTGTAGTCCTTCGCCGTCGGAAGAGCGAGCGCCGTCTTGCCGTCGCAGAGCGCGAGGAACGAAGCCTCCTCGCCTTCCAGGAACTCCTCCACGAGCACCCGGTCGGCGGCGGTCCCGAAGACCTTCTCGTCGAAGAACAGACCGAGCGCGACCCGCGCCTCGTCGGGAGTGGCGACGACCATCACGCCCTTTCCCGCCGCGAGACCGTCCGCCTTGATGACCGCCGGAAAGCCCAGCTCGGCGAGCGCCCGCTCCGCCTCGACGCGCGAGGAGCAGATCCAGGCGTGGGCCGTCGGGATCCCGACCCGCCGGCAGAGCTCCTTCGAGAAGACCTTCGACGCCTCGATTTCCGTCGCGAGCCGGGTCGGCCCGAAGATCGGCAGCCGGCGCTTCTGGAACTCGTCGACGATCCCGAGCGTCAGGGGGAGCTCGGGGCCGATCACGGTGATCCCCACGCCGACGCGCTGGGCGAAATCCGCGAGCTCGATCACGGACGCCGCGGAGATCGGAACGACGTCGGCGATTTTCGCGATCCCGGCGTTGCCCGGCGCCGCGAAGATCTCCGATGCCGAACCGCCGTCGCGCAGAGCGGCGGCGAGGGCATGCTCGCGCCCTCCGGATCCGACGAGGAGAACTTTCATCGGCGGGCGCTCATGGACGGCGATGAAGTTTACCGCATTCGGGAATTCGTTCCCGAAAGGCGATTCGCCTCCGTGACGGCGCCGTCCTGCGCCCCCGCACGCGCCGTATCGCCGTTTCTGCGGGATGCGATAGATTCGATCCCATGAAATTCGAGCTTCGCGGCTGCGGAACCGCCCTCGTGACCCCCTTCGACGAGCGCGGAAAGATCGACTTCGCCGCTCTGGAGTCGCTCGTCAACTGGCAGATCGCCGAGGGGATCGATTTCCTCGCCACCTGCACCCCGGAAGGAGAGTCGCCGGCTCTCTCGGGCGACGAACGCAAGGCCGTGACCGCCCACGTCGTCAAGATCACGAACGGACGGGTGCCGGTCGTGGCCGGCGCCGGAGGCAACCACACGGCGAAGTCGGTCTTCTGGGCGCGCGACGCCGTCGCCGCCGGAGCGTCCGCGATCCTCTCCGTGACCCCGTCGTACAACCTTCCCAGCCCCGAAGGGCTCTTCCGGCACTTCACGGCGATTTCGGACTCGACCCGGCTTCCGGTCATCCTGTACAACGTCCCGACGCGAACCGGCGAAGATCTCGACTCGGAGACGATCGTGCGGCTCGCGCAGCTTCCCCGCGTCGTCGGCATCGCCGATGGCTCGACCAACTTCCGCCGGCTCGCGCGTCTCGTACCGCGGCTCCCCTCCGATTTCGCGGTCTATTCCGCCGACGACGTGACGGCCCTCGCCGGCATCGGCCTCGGGATGAAAGGCCTCCTCTCGATCGCCGCCAACGAGATCCCCGAGCCGATCGCGCAGATGGTGCACGCCGCCCTCGACGGCCGCAACGAAGAGGCCCGCGCGATCTACCAGAAGTACTTCCCGCTGATCGACGTCAACCACTGCGAACGGAGTCCGGGACCGATGAAGGCGGCGCTGGCGATGATGGGTCGTTGCGGCGAGACGCTCCGGCTGCCGCTGGCGCCGGTGCGGGACGAGTCCCGGAAGCGAATCGAGAAAGTGCTGCGGAGCCTGAAGCTCGCGGGCCGCGGCGCGCGGGGCTAGCCTGCTCGACCGGCGGCCGGACGCGAACCCGACGAGATGCGGGCCGACGCCCGGCGCCTAAGGCGTACCGGCGAGCGTACGTCGTGGCCGGCGACATGCGCCGTTAGGCTCGATGCATCCGCCTTCGCCGAGGCTTCGGCGCGACAAGTCGCCGCGCCGGTCAACCCAGCTTCTGGTACGAGGAATTCAGTTCAGTCGACGCAAAAGCGCGGCGAGGCGCGAACCCGATCCGCCGTCGCTCTCACGAGATATGGCGGATTGATCGTCAAGTACGTCGCCTGAGGCAATAACGCAGTCGACGCTTTGATCCGCCGAAGCCTCGGCGAAGGCGGACGGGATGCGGGCGCCCGACCCGCATTGGTTAATGAGGGCCAGGTCGCTCGGGGCCCTTCGCATCGCGGAAAGCTTTCGCCCGAAGTCACCGAGGCGAAAGCTCCCCGATGCGGGAGCGGGAGCGTCGGCGAAGGGGGTGGCGGCGGTGCCGTCGAGTCGCTCGTTCGACGAGCGGCGCCGCCGCCACGCGCTCTCGTCCCCCGAGCCAGCTCCCGCGACGGTCACGCGCCCGTTAGGCTCGATGCATCCGCCTTCGCCAAGGCTTCGGCGCGACAAGTCGCCGCGCCTAGAGGGGATCGACCGTCCAGACCTTTCCGTACCGGAAGACGACCTTCTTCCCGATCGCCTCGTACCGCCAGGTCTCGGTGCCGTTGGCGTCCTTTTCCTTCGAGTTCGGGTCGCCCCAGATCGAGTGAACCTCGTCCTGCGTCATCGTCACGGAGACCGTCTGGTCGGCCGCGGCGCTCTCGACCGATTGCACCTGGTTCACGCGCGCCCGCTCGCGGGCCGCGGCGCGTTCCGCTTTCGGGATCACCGCTTCGGTGCTCATCACGTCCTTGTTGACGACGCGGTCGAGAAGCGTCGTCCGGGTCGCCACGTACCAGACGACGACGATCAGGACGAGGAGGGCGGTGATCCATTTCATGGATATCTCCAGCGCGGCGATGCCTCGAGCCGGGCGGGCGCGAGCGCCGCGACCCGCGGCCTTACCGTAGGCTCACCGGTACGCCGCGGCCGCGGGTCGACCGCCCGCATCCCGCCGGGCTCGCGCCTCGACGCGCCTCGTGGTCGATTCGACTGAGCGGACCGCGCCCCCAAGGGTTACGACAATCGACCCGAGCCTGGCTGCGGCGGCGCACGATCATCCCTTCCTCGCGACCTTTCCCATTCCGGCCTGCGCTATCGGACGCAGCACAATCTCATCGATGTCGACGTGGGGAGGACGCGTGAGCGCCCACACGACGCAGTCGGCGATGTCCGAGGCGGTCAGCGGCTGTAACCCCCGGTACACCTCGTCCGATTTCTGCTTCGCCTCCCGGGGGTCCTCCTCGCCATGGAACCGGACGATCGAGAACTCCGTCTCGACGAGCCCGGGACATATCTCCGTGACGCGGATGTTCGTCCCGTTCAATTCGAGCCTCATCGCCTGCGAGATCGCCCTCACGGACCACTTCGTCGCGCAGTAGACGGAGCCTCCTTCGTAAACGCCGTGTCCCGCGACGGAGCCCATGTTGACGACGTGCCCGGAGTCCTGCGCGATGAGCCGCGGAAGGACGAGACGCGACATGTGGAGCAGCCCCTTCACGTTGGTGTCGATCATCTCTTCCCATTCGCTCTCGATCCCCTCGGCGACGAACTGACGGCCGCGCGCGAGCCCGGCGTTGTTGACGAGAACGTCGATGCGGCCGAATCGCTCGACCGTCGCGGCGACGAAGGCCTCGCAATCCGCGACTTCGCGGACGTCCATCTCATGGAAGAGACACTCGGTGCCGTGGGTGGCGGCGAGCTCCGCCGCGAGCCGCTCGAGCCGTTCGACGCGGCGGGCGCCGAGCGAAAGCCGCGCGCCCAGAGGGGCGAGGAGCCGCGCCGTCGCTTCGCCGATTCCCGAAGAGGCCCCCGTGATCAAGACGACCCCGCCGCTGAGATTCATCGCGTCATTTTAGACCTTCGAGAACGCGGAGCGAGGCCGACTTGAAGACGGCGGCGACCTCCGCTCCGGGCACGATTCGCAGGGCCGAAAGGGCGTCTCGCGTGACGCGCGACTGCAGCCGCCGCGGACCGCTCGAGAGCATCACGAGCACCGAGTCGCCCGCGTCGTCGACCGAGTCGACCCGCATCGGAAGGGCGTTCCGCGCCGACAGACCTTCGATCGGGCCGCGCGCGATCAGAACGTCCTCGGCGAAAAGCGCGAGGGTGACTTCGGCGCCCTCCGCCCCTTGCACCTCGGGCGCTCGAAGGACGGCGCCCTCCCACTCGACGAGGGTTCCCCCTCCCGCGGCCGCCCCGCGGACGCGTCCGCGCAGGAAGTTCTCGACCCCGGCGATGCGCGCGACGGCCCACGAGCCGGGACGGGACAACGTGGCGAGGGGCTCCCCCTGCGCGACGGCGCGCCCCCCCTCGAAGACCACGACCTCGTCGGCGAACGCGAAGACCTCCTCCACGTCGTGCGTGACGAGAACGGTCGGGACCCCCGAGAGGCGCGGAATCCGGGCGAGAAGCGGCAGGATCTCGCGCCGCGCCGCCGCGTCGAGGTTCGCGAAAGGCTCGTCGAGAAGAAGGATCTCCGGAGACGACGCGAGCGCGCGGGCGATCTGGACCCGCCGCATCTCGCCCCCGGACAGCTCGCGCGGGCGGCGCTCCCGGAGGGGCGCGACGCCGAGAACCGCGAGCGCATCCGCCGTTTCGCCGGACCCGCCCCCGGTCCGGCAGGAGGACGCGAAGGCGATGTTCTCGCCGACGGTCATCGCCGGGAAAAGGTCCGCCGCCTGCCGGACGTATCCCACGCGTCGCCGGCGCGGAGGAACGTCGATCCGGGCGTCGGAGTCGAAGAGCGTCGATCCGCGGACCTCGATCCTCCCCTCCTCCGGACGGCGCACCCCCGCGACGCCGTCGAGAAACGTCGTCTTCCCGGCTCCCGAAGCCCCGAAGATCGCGAGCGCGCGCGCGTCGCTCTCGAACCGCACGTCGGCTGCGAAATCGCCGCGCCGGAGGCGGACCGAGGCGGAGATCACTCCCATCGCCGCGGGATGCTCCGGTGCGCCGCCAGCAGCGCGGCGTACGCCAGGACCGTCGTGATCGCGACGAGCGCCGCCGCCCGGCGGTCGTCGCCGGCCGAGAACGCGTCGTAGATCGCGATCGAAAGGGTCTGCGTCCGGCCCGGGATGTTGCCGGCGACCAGCAGCGTCGCTCCGAAGTCGCCGACCGACCGGGCGAAAGCGAGGACCGCCGCCGAGACGAGGCCGCGGGCTGCCGTCGGCAGCGTCACCCGCGCGAACACCTTCGCGTCCGATGCGCCGAGGAGCCGGGCCGCCTCCTCCCATCGCGGGTCGACCGCGGCGAGCGCGGTCCGAGCGGTCACGAAGAACAGCGGGAACGACACGCAGGCCGCGGCGACGACGGCGCCCTTCCAGTCGAAGACGAGCCGGACGCCGTGGCTCTCGAGGAAGCGCCCGAGCGCCGTCGAGCGCCCGAGCAGGAGCAGCAGGTACCAGCCGAGCGTCGTGGGAGGGAGAACGAGCGGAAGGAGGAGCGTCGACTCCGCGAACGCGTTGCCTCGCCGCGAGAACCGGCGCGCGAGAGGCAGGCCAAACAGGGCGGCGAGCGCCGTCGAGCAGAGGGCGATCCGGAAGGTCAGCAGGAGCGGCGTCCAGACGGTCACGGGAGCCGGTATCCGTGCCGCGCCCAGATCGCGCGCGCCTCGGGCCCGCGGAGGAACCGAAGGAGAGCCGCGGCTTCGTTCGGATGAGAGGAGCGCGCGACGACGGCCGCTTCCTGCCGGATCGGCGCGTAGAGCTCGCGCGCGACGGCGAACCGCGCCAGACGCGTCTCGCGCGCCTCCGATTCGGCGGCGAACCCGGCGTCCGCATCGCCCGATTCGACGTAGCGAAGCGCGTCCCGAACGTTCTCGGCGAACACGAGCCGCGGCCGCACGCCGTCGATCACGCCGGAACGGGTCAGCGCGTCGATCGCCGCCCGTCCGTACGGGGCGATCTCGGGCTTGGCGACGGCGATCCGAGCAAACGCGGGGTTGAGGAGATCGCGAATCGACGTGCACTTCGGACGCCCCGGCGCCGTCGCCAGGACGAGCGTGCCTTCGGCGTAAGCCGCCCGGCCGGGGGCGACCAGATGCCGCTCCTCCAGGCGCGAAAGGAACGACTCATCGGCGGACAGGAAAAGATCGAACGGCGCGCCCTGCTCGACCTGGCGGGCGAGGATGCCGGACGCGCCGTAGGAGACGACGACCCGAATCCCCGATTGGCGCTCGAACGCGGCGCGGATCTCCTCGAAGGCGGGACGCGCGTTGGCGGCCGCCGCGACCGTGAGAACGCCCCTGGCCGCCGCCGGCGAGGCCGCGCCGACGAGGGCGAGAATGCCGATGCCGAGAAGGTCTTTTGCGCGGAGCACGCGCGCAACAGTCTATCGCGCGTCAATTGCTCCCGGCGGGGCGCTCGGGTAGACTCGTCGGCTGCGGCGGGCGTAGCTCAGCTGGTTAGAGTGCCAGATTGTGGATCTGGATGTCGTGGGTTCAAATCCCATCGCTCGCCCCATCCGTCGCCTTTGCGACGCTCTCGGAGCTCGGATCGCAAAGGCTCCCGCGACGCGAACCTCCTCCCTGCGGTTACTCGGGAGACTTTTCGCGTCGCGCCTGCGCGGCTCGGCTAGGAAGCCTCGACCGCTCCGGGGCCCGAAGTCGAAAAGAGCTGGCGCGACCTCGCGGAGCTCGGATCGCGAGCGACCGGAAAAGATCCGCGTCATTGCGAGCGCAGCGACGTGTCCGCCATAGCCTCGGGCGAAGGCGGAAGCAATCTATTCGGAAACGAAAACCCTGCGCTATACTTCGCGACTCGCTCTTTGCACCCGTAGCTCAACTGGATAGAGCGTCAGCCTCCGGAGCTGAAGGTTGGCGGTTCGAGCCCGCCCGGGTGCACCAATACCGTCGGCCGAGCGCCGCGCTTCGCTGGAACCGCTCGGCCTCCCACAACGCGATCCTCCTCCCCTCGATTACTTCGGGGAGACTAATCGCGTTGTGCCTGCGCGGCTCGGGTAAAACCCTCGACCGCTCCGGGGCCCGATCCGGAATCGGGAGAGCTCGAGAGGAACTCCTCTCGGGTAAAACATTCAGCTCGCCGGTTCGGTCGCCCGTCAAGGCGACCGATCTGCGGCGCGAGCCGCCCGGCGGAGCGAGAGCGTCAGCCTCCGGAGCTGAAGGTTGGCGGTTCGAGCCCGCCCGGGTGCACCATGTCGGCGCGCACAGCTCGCGCTTATGGCGCTCGACTGCTGGCGGCCTCTCGGATCGCGGACCTCCTCCGCTCGGAGGGCTTGCGCACGAGTGCGCTGCTCCAGATGTCTCCGAGCGGAGACTTTCCGCAATCGGCTCGCGCCCTGCGTGCGCGGCGATCGGCGCGCTTGGCGCTTGGTGGCGTCGGCCGCTCCGCGGCTGCGACCCACGTCGCGCGCTGGATACGGCCTGCGTCGCTCGCCCTCCAAGGTCTCGACGACTCCGGCGCCCCCGGGCCGCGGGCACGCGTCCGCGACCTCGCGGAGCTCGGATCGCGAAAACCCCGGTCGCACCCAGCGGCCCCCAGGGAGAGCTCGAGAGGAACTCCTCTCGGGTAAAACATTCAGCTCGCCGGTTCGGTCGCTGAGTGGCGCGACGAGGAAATAGCGGGGCACATCAGCCCATCATCTTCAAAGCAGCCTCGTACCCTTTCGTCTCCCTGACCTTCTTCACCTGAGCCTGTTTCGCCTTCGGGAGTCTCCTGACTTTGCCCATGTATTGACCCTGAAGTTTCCTCTGCGCTCTCACGGCTGCCGAGAGTCTCGGCTTCTTCCGAGTCTTCTTCGCCCGGAACTTGAAATTCTTGTACGGATCATGTCGGCTCGTGTTCACCTGAAACTTCCGGGACTTCCTATTACGAGACCCTGACGCCTTTCTCCCACCAGGGCCGGCCTTCTCATTACCGAAGACCGATGAGAGATTCTCGAAATGCAGCTTCAGCGCAGCTAATCCAGATTCCAGGTCATCGATGATCGACTGGACATTCTTGGCCATTCACTTTCTCCTTTCGAGAGTCTGTGAAGTTTAGCATCACCATTCCGACTGCATCCCAATCTCCCTCAGACATGTCTTCAGAAATCGGTGCCGTTATTCACGCCCGATCTTGAGAGCAGATCTCCACGTCAAGATGGTTTCCCGACTCCTACCGGCCGTTGCTGACGCTCCAGTTGTTGGTGAGCCCATCGCCGCACACATAGGCTCCGTTACCGGACTTCGGACTGCTGGCAAACAGTTGCCCGGTATACGTAGCGCCCTTGGAGTTGGTCGGGCACGGACCCGTGAATCGCACATCGCCGGCGGTGTCGAGCACGGAACCGCCGAGGTCTCCGAAGCTGCTGGAGATTGCGCCGTTCGTAACGATGAAATATTGAGACGCCGTTTGGGATGTCGGAGTTCCATTGTAGCTGTACCAGACGGTCATGTCGTACGTTCCGTCAAAGGCAGACAGGCCGCCACCGCCGCCAGTGGCCGCGGCCTCGGTAACGGTGAACGTCAACCCCGCGATCGTCATCGTGCCGGTGCGCTGCGTCGGACTCGCATTCGCCGACACCGAATAATTCACCGTCCCGTTGCCGCTTCCGCTGCTGCCCGAGGTGATCGCGATCCACCCGTCGTTCGTTACGGCGGTCCATGGTAAGCCTTGGGATGCGCTGACCGTCAC
>DATFVB010000244.1 GCA_035260525.1 Thermoanaerobaculia bacterium | reverse complement strand
CAATGCCCGGATCACGGCGACGGTCACGGGAGGGACGGGATCGGTGCTGCTGGCGGGAGCGCAGGTGGCCAACGAGTCGCAGGACTCTTCGGGGTTCGAGATGAGCTTCCGCGATGACTTGCTGGGCGGCGGCTCCTCCGGGGGAGGGCTGACCTCGGTCGTCCACGACGGCACGCTTCTGGGCTCGGGGACGGGCACCTCGCCGCTGTCGGTCAATCCGGCTTCGGTCGTGACGTCGGTCAATGCCCTGACGGGCGCTCTCACCCTGGCCGCCGGCTCCAACGTCACGATCGGCAAGTCCGGCAGCACCCTCACCATCAACGCCGCCACGGGAAGTGGCGGAGGAACCACCGAGCTCACCCTGCCCTATGCCGGAACGATCTCGACGAGCGGCGTCGCGTTTGGGATCGAGAACACGGGAACGGGCATTGGAATCATCGCCGTCGCGCACGGAGCCGGCGCGGGCCTGTACGGCGGCAGCTCGAGCGGCGCCGGGATCCAGGGCACATCGTTCTCCGGCGCGGGCGTCTCGGGCGAGTCGAGTCAAAACGACGGTGTCTACGGCAAGACGCTGACGAACTCCTTCAGCGGCGTGTACGGGATCACGGACTACAGCGGCTACGGCGTCTTCGGAGAGGCGGACGGCGTGAACAAGGGCTTCGGTGTCGGCGGAAACGCCGCCAACGGGGGTCTCGCGGCCCACTTCTACACCGGCAACGTTCGGATCGAGAGCGATCTCCACGTCGTCGGCAAGATCTTCGCCGGCACGAAGGACTTCGAGATCGACCACCCGCTCGACCCCGCGAACAAGTACCTCGTGCACGCATCGATCGAGTCGTCGGAAATGCTCAACGTCTATTCGGGCAACGCCATGCTCGACGGTCACGGCGTCGCCACGGTCCAGCTCCCGGCCTGGATGGAAGCGGAGAACCGGGATTTCCGCTACCAGCTCACCGCCGTCGGAAGCCCGCAGCCCGGACTCTACGTGGTTCAGAAGGTCCGGAACGATCGTTTCGTGATCGCGGGCGGGGCCCCCGGGGCGGAGGTGTCCTGGCAGCTCACCGGCGTCCGGAAAGATCCGTGGGCGATCGCGCACCCGCTCGTCGCCGAACAGGACAAGCTCGAAAGAGAACGGGGGTTCTACCTCCATCCGGAGGTGTACGGGCTTCCGGCAACGCGCCAGATGAACTGGGCGGACGAGCCGGAGCAAATGAAAAAGATCGAGGCCTGCCGGAAGTCGCCGTCGGCCGCGAATCACTGAGCTCCTCCGACAGAAAGGGAAAAAGAGATGAAACGGATTTCAATACTCGCCGCCGTGCTGCTCCTCTCGAGCGCCGCGCTGGCCATCGGCCAGAACGTGGATTCCAGCCGCCGGGCGGCGCTTGGTCAGTGGTGGACGACGATCCCCCGGTACACCGCGGATCGGGGCTTGCTCGGCATCGCGAGCTGGGGCGGCCATCCTCTCAATGTCGTCTCGGACGGGGTCCACATCTGGGCCACGTTTCTGCTGGGATCCGGCGGCCAACTCGTGGAATTTCGGGGCACGGACGGAGCGGAAATCAACGCCTGGGGAGGGTACAGCCAGATCGATGCGGTCCTCGTGGCGGCCGGCAAGATCTTCTTTACGGTGGACGACAACCCGGGTCTCTACATGCTTTCGCCCGATCAGAACGACGGGCCGCTTCGTGTCGCGCATCTGGGGGGCCTGCCGGAGTCCATCGCTTATGGAGGAAGCCGCTTCTGGACGGCCGACGGGATCCGCGTGTCGAGAATCACTCCCGGGCAGGACTATCCGTGGAACGTCACGGAGTTCACGGGGTTTAGCAACCCGAGAGGAATCCTCCACGACGGCCAGAACGTCTGGGTAACCGATGCCGGACAGAACACCCTCCTGAAGCTCAACACAAAAACCGGCGCCGTCCTCCAGACGGTCCCGGTCGGCGCCTCGCCGTATTTTCCCGTCTTCGATGGCAAGCACATCTGGGTGCCGAATGCGGCAGGCAACAGCGTCACCGTCGTGGACGATGCGACAGGAAATGTCACCGCGACACTGACGGGAAACGGCCTGCAGGCGCCGTATCAGGCTGCTTTCGATGGAAAACGCGTGCTCGTCACGAACGCCGGCGGGCATTCGGTCTCGCTCTGGAATGCGAAGGATCTCTCGATCATCGGCACCTATTCAACCGGCTCCGGAAGCAATCCAGGGGGAGTTTGCAGCGAC
This sequence comes from Thermoanaerobaculia bacterium, assembly GCA_035260525.1. Lineage (NCBI taxonomy): Bacteria > Pseudomonadati > Acidobacteriota > Thermoanaerobaculia > Thermoanaerobaculia bacterium. The sequence continues at coordinate 2,393 of DATFVB010000244.1, read as the reverse complement.
GGCATCGACTTCTGGATCGCGCTCCGCGGCTTCGGCGGCCTCGGCCGCTTCTAGGAGGAGAGGATGAAAATCGCGACTTTCGCGGTGGTCTTGTCGCTTGCGGCGGTCACCGGCTTTGCGGGCTTTCCCTCGACCGAGGTCTTTCTGCCTTCGGTTGGACGGACACCCGGCAACGGCGCAAGCCAGTGGGACACGACGGTGTGGCTGACGAACCTCTCGGCGACTTCGACCGTGTCGTTCACGTTCGACTTCCTCGCCCAGGGGAGCGACAACACGACGCCGACGGCGTCCTTCACCGATTCGCTCCAGCCCGGCGAGACGAAAGTCTACGAGAGCGTCGTGACGAACAAGCTCGGCCTCGGCGACGCCCTGGGGGCCGCGAGAATCACCGCCGACGGAGAGATTCTCGCGACGGAGAGGATTTTCAACGACTCCGCCGGAGCGGGAATCGGCGCGACACAGGGATTCTCCGCCGCGGCGATCCCGAAGGAGCTGTCGATCGGTCCCGGCGAGAGCGCGACGATCCAGGGGGTCGACCAGAACGGCGGAGAGGACGTCCGTACGAATTTCGCGCTCGTCGAGACCTCGGGGAGCCGCGCCACCGTCGAGGTCGCGGCGCTCGATTCCGCCGGTACGACGCTCGGGCAGAAATCCTACGCTCTGGCTCCGTACGAGCCAATTCAGGCCAACGTCGACGACGTCGTCCCGGGCTTTGCCTCGACGGACGCCCGCCTGGTCGCAACGGTCACGAGCCCCGCGGGAAGCGCGATCCTCTACGGCGCGCAGGTCGCGAACGAATCCCAGGATCCGACCGGCTTCGAGATGAGCTTTCCCGATCTGCTGAGCGGATTCGTGACTGCCTTAAACGGCCTGACCGGAGCGCTGAGGCTCGAGGCGGGAAGCAACATCGCGATCACGCAGAACGGCGCGAACGCTCTGAAGATTTCCGCGACGGTTTCGCAGGGGCCGGCAGGACCGCCGGGCCCTCGCGGAATCCAGGGCCCTCCGGGGCCGCCCGGTCCGGTCGACGCGGTCTCGACCGACACGCCGAACACGGCGGCGCTGCGCGACGGCTCGGGAAATTTCGCGATGAACACGCTGATGCTCGACGGCAATCTGAACGTCCCCGCGTCGAGCGCGACGGCGGGCGTCATTTCTCAAGACGGCCAAACCTTCATTCACTCGTTTGGCATCGACAACACCTTCGTCGGGTCTGGAGCAGGCAACCTTTCGATGACAGGTAATCACAACGCGGCGCTTGGATCCGGCACGCTGGACAGCAACACCTCGGGCGTCTTCAACACCGCGGTTGGCTCCGGCGCTCTGACCTCCAGCGCGACCGGCACCGGCAATGTGGCGGTTGGATTTGAAGCCATGTACAACAGCGTCGACGCAAGCTCGAATCTCGCGATCGGCGACCAGGCTCTTTTCAGCGACGTTTCGGGCGACTTCAATATCGCGATCGGATTACAAGCCGGAGGACTTACCACCGGGTCCTACAACATCGACATCGGACATCCCGGGGTCGCCGGCGAATCCCACACGATGCGCCTGGGCGACGTCCAAACCGCGACCTTCGTCGCCGGGATCCGCGCCGTGACGACCGGAAGCAATGACGCCGTCCCGGTCGTCATCGACAGCAACGGCCAGCTCGGAACGGTCAGCTCCTCGCGCCGCTACAAAGAGGATATCCGCGGCATGGGAGACGCCTCGGATCGGCTGCTTCGGCTTCGACCGGTCACGTTCCGCTACATGAAGCCGTTCGACGACGGGCAAAAACCGATCCAGTACGGGCTGATCGCGGAGGAAGTGGCCGAGGTCTTTCCCGACCTCGTCGCCTACGGCCGGGACAGGAAGCCCGAAACCGTGAAGTACCAGATGCTGTCGTCCCTGCTTCTCAACGAGGTCCAGAAACAGCACGCGAAAATCCAGGATCAGGCGGGACAAATATCGATGTTGAAGAACGCGCTGGACGAACAGCGAACCGCCTTCGCGGCGCTCGCCGCCAAAGTGTCGAGCCTGGAGAGAAACGCGGCGGCGACCGAGCTGGTCCGAAGGGAAGTCCCGGCGAACTAACCGGTTTTTCAACATCCGGCGAGAGATGAAAAGGAGAAATGTAATGAATCTGACAATAGGCGCCCGGAAAGCATCTCTCGCGGTCGCCGCCCTGCTGGCCGCCGCCGCCCTCGAGGCCGGATTTCAATCGACCGAAACGTACCTGCCGGCGGTGGGGCGGGTGGCGGGGCAGGGCGGGGCGCAGTTCTACACGACGATGTGGGCGACGAACCTGACGGGGGCTCCCGTGTCGTTCACGTCCGAGTTCCTCAAGGAGGGGCAGGCCAACCCGAGCCCGGCGTCGTTTACGGACACGCTCTCTCCCGGGCAGACGAAGA
>DATFVB010000243.1 GCA_035260525.1 Thermoanaerobaculia bacterium | reverse complement strand
CCACCGGCAGGCCGAGCGCCTGATAGATGATGCCGGAGTAGAAGTCGACGTTCGGGTAGAGCTTGCGCTTGACGAAGTACTCGTCCTCGAGCGCGATCTTCTCGAGCTCGAGCGCGATCTCCAGCAGCGGGTTCTTCCCGGTCACGGCGAAGACGTCGTCGGCGATCTTCTTGATGATCTTCGCGCGCGGATCGTAGTTCTTGTAGATCCGGTGGCCGAAGCCCATCAGGCGCTTCTCGCCGTGTCCTTCCTTCACTTCCTTGATGAAAGCGGGAACGCGGTCCTTCGTGCCGATCTCGGCGAGCATCTTGAGCACCGCCTCGTTCGCGCCGCCGTGGAGCGGCCCGTAGAGCGCGGCGCACGCTCCCGCCACGGCCGAGAACGGGTCGGCGTGGGAGGACCCGATGGCTCGCATCACGGAGGTCGACGCGTTCTGCTCGTGATCGGCGTGCAGGATGAAGAGGACGTCGAGCGCGCGCGCGAGGGCGGGCTCGGGCCGGTACTTCACCTCGGTCATCTTGAAGAGCATGTTCAGGAAGTTCTGGGTGTAGGTGAGGTCGTTGTCCGGATAGGCGTAGGGGAGCCCGCGGCTGTGCCGGTAGGCGAAGGCGGCGAGCGTCGGCATCTTGGCGACGAGACGGTAGATCTGGGTCCGGCGGGAGGCCTCGTCGTGGATGTTCCGCGCGTCGGGATAGAACGTCGAGAGCGCGCCCACGGTCGCGACGAGGATCCCCATCGGGTGCGCGTCGTAGGCGAACCCGTCCATGAACTTCTTGATGCTCTCGTGGAGCATCGTGTGGTACGTGATCTGCCGGGTCCACTCTTCGTTCTCCGTCTTGTTCGGAAGCTCGCCGTGGAGGAGCAGGTACGCGACCTCCAGGAAGGAGCAGTGCTCGGCCAGCTCCTCGATCGGGTATCCGCGATAGCGCAGGATGCCCTTGTCCCCGTCGATGAACGTGATCGCGCTCCGGCACGAGGCGGTGTTCATGTAGGCGGGGTCGTAAACCATCAGGCCGGGGTCCTCGGGACCGGACTTGATCTTCTTCAGGTCCGTCCCGCGAATGGTCCCGTTTTCGATCGGAACGTCGTACGACTTGCCCGTACGCCCGTCGACGATTTTCAAGTGATCCAGGGTGACGGCGGTCTCGGTTTCCATCGTGTTCTCCACGGTCAGCGACATCGCAAAACCTCCTTGACGATATCGCAAGCCTAGGGTGGTCCGCCGGAATCGGAATGATTCGATTGGCTCAAATTCGGGAAGGGAGGCGGCTCTCCCGGCGTCCAAAACGATGCATCTGCATCAAAGGCGGCCCGGCCGCCGCAGCCTACGCTTCCCCGCAACACCTCGCGGGAGGAGAGCCCATGACCGGTTTATCCCCGTCTCTCCCGGATATCGACCCGGGAATCGCGCCGGACCGGCGGGACGGGACGATCTCGGCCTCCCCCTCCCGCCTCGAGGATCGGCGCCGGGCGGGCGCGCGGAATGCGGAAGCTGGCCGGGACGCGGACCGGTTCACGGTCGGCTCCGGGCCTTTGGTTTTTCGAACAGGAAAGGGAGGTACCACATGAGTCCCGAGGTAACGGCTCCGGAAGTCTCTCTGAACCGCTGGTGGCGCGTCGTGGGCGGGCTCTTCATGAACCTGGCTCTCGGCTCGCTCTACGCCTGGAGCGTGTTCGTCGCTCCGCTCGAGAAGGAATTCGGGTGGAAGCGGTCCGACACGTCCTCGGTGTTCATGTGGGCGATCGTCGCGTTCGCCCTGAGCTTCATCGTGGCGGGCCGGCTGCAGGACAAGCTCGGTCCGTTCCGGGTGTCGCTGACCGGCGCCATCCTGCTGACGCTCGGGTTCCTGCTCTGCGCGCGCACGACGAGTCTCACGTACCTCATCGTCTGCTTCGGCATCCTCGTCGGCGCCGGCAACGGATTCGGCTACGCGACGCCGATCCCGGTCATGGCCAAGTGGTTCCCCGACAAGCGCGGCCTCGCGGTCGGGTTGGCCGTCGCCGGCTACGGCGGCGGCTCCGCGATCTTCGGGCCGCTCGCGAACCTGTGGCTGATTCCGCGCTACGGATGGCGGACGACGTTCACCGTGCTCGGCGCCGTGTTCTTCGTGATGACGCTGATCGGCGCCTATCTCCTGAAGAACCCCCCGGTCGGGTACCGGCCGGCCGGCTGGGCGCCCGCGCCGGCGGCGAAGGCCGCCGCGACGACCCACGAATTCACCCCCGGAGAGATGTGGCGGACCCCGACGGCCTGGTACATGTGGATCGCCTACGCGCTCGGCTGCTCGGCCGGCCTCATGGTGATCAGCCAGCTCGTCCCGTTCGCCAAGAGCATGGGGATTCCGAGCACGGCGCTCGTGACGATGACGTTGATCGTGGGGGCGACCGGAAGCGCCGCGGGTCGAGTGCTCTCGGGGT
>DATFVB010000242.1 GCA_035260525.1 Thermoanaerobaculia bacterium | reverse complement strand
TCGCTCCTGCTTTCGCGAATCGCGGAGGCGCCCGTGTCCACGGAGGAGATGCTCTCCGACGCGAAGGCCCGGTCGCGGCCTCCGGCGAAGATCGAGCCTCCCGCCGCGCCGCGAAACGATCGGCCGATACCGCTGGATGCGGAGGTCCGGGGCGTGCTGGAGCGCGAGCTGAAATTTCCCGCCGATGTGACGACGATTCTGGAGGAACGGAGCGCATTCGTGGTCTATCGGCTGGTCGCGGTCACTCCGTCCTCGTGGCGCGTGGACGCGATCGAAGTCGCGAAAGTCGATTTCGATTCGTGGTTCGCGCGGGAAGCCGCGAAAATCGATCGCTGAAGGAAGATCGCACCGCGTGCGGGGGCGCCGTCACTTCGGCGCGGGAACGAACTTCAGCGCGGCGGAGTTCATGCAATAGCGCTGGTGCGTCGGCGGAGGGCCGTCGTCGAAGAGATGGCCGAGATGGCCGCCGCAACGGCTGCAGAGGACTTCCGTCCGGTCCATGAAGAAGCTGCGATCGGTCTTCGTCTCGACCGCGGACTTCGAGATCGGCTGCCAGAAGCTCGGCCAGCCCGTGCCGGACTCGAACTTGGTGTCCGAGGAGAAGAGCGGGTTCCCGTCGGCCGCGCAGACGTAGGTCCCCTTCTCGTGGTTGTTCCAGTACTTCCCGGTGAAAGCGCGCTCGGTCCCCGCCTTGCGAAGGATCTCGTACTGCTCGGGAGTGAGATCCTTCTGCCACTCGGCGTCAGACTTCACGATCTTCTCGGCCATCGGCTTTCCTTTCGGGCTCTCGGCGTTTCCCCCGCCGAGCGAGCCGAGCACGGCGACGACGGCGGTGAGCGCGGTGAAAATCATCCACTTCTTCATGCCGTCAATCTACCACCGCGATTTCCAACGGCGGCGGCACTTGAGAAATTTCTCACCGCGCGCGGCGCCGGTCAGCGGCCGAGGACGGCAAGGGTCGCCGCGCGCGCGCGGCTCGCCGCCGCTTCGACCGGCTTCCACGCCGAGACGTCGGCGAGCGGGATGAGCGGTTTGCGAACCTCGAAGCTCTCCGTGGCGACGATCGCGTCGCCTTTCCGCGAGACCGCGAAGCGGTACGCCGCGTAGGGCGTGTCGGCTTCCGCCGGCTCGGGCATCCCCTCGATCGAGAGGCCCGGCGGGAGGCGGATCGTCGTTTGCAGCTCGACGCGCCGCGGAGGCCCGAGGTCGATGGGGGACCGCCGTTCGGAAAGTCTCGGGATCCGGCCGGGACCGATCGGACAGGGCAGCACCGGGAGGAGCGAGATCGACCCGGCGCGCCGCAGGAAGTCCGGGGCGATCACGGTGTAGGTCGACTCGAACGGGACCTCCCGCTCGTCGAGATGCGCGAAGGACGCGAGCGACACACTCGACCCGGGGATCTGCCGTTCGGCGCGGCGCGCGATCGCCTCGCTCCGCTCGAGCCCGGTCATCTCGCGGAAGTAACCGCGCTCCGAAACCGCCCCTTCGGTCGTGTCCTTCACCACGGCCGAGAGCCGTCCGTCGGAATCGAGTGTCGCGTCGACCACGCGCCGGTGGAGGTTGCGCCCGGCAGGCGCGTAAGGGAGGGTGAGGAGCACGCCGTTCCCGTTTCGGACCAGGAGCGACCGCGTTCCCTGCAGATCCCCGTCGATCTCGCCGAACGGCGTCCAGGAATTGGTCGGATCGAAGATCACGAGCAGCCCGTCCGCGAGCGTCACCGATGCGGGGAACGAGCCGCCTTTCGGGAGGTGGACGGCGACGATCAAGTGGTTGAACGCGGCGGGCGTCGGGAAATCGGGGTCGACCGACCCGAACTCGCGCGGCAGGGCGAGGACGGGGTAGGCGTCGACGCCCAGACGCTTGAGCAGCGCGATCGTCAGGAACGCCTTGTCCTTGCAGTCACCGAAAAGGCGCTGAGCCACGAGCGCCGGCGGGCGGGCGGCGTAGCCCCCTTCCCCCACTTCGAGGGCGACGTAGCGGATCCTGTCCTGGACCCAGCGCGCCGCCTCCGCGACGCCGTCCGGCCCGCCGATCCGGACCGAGGCGGGTGCGTCGCCGCGCGCCGCGGCGCTCTTCCTCTCGAACCAGGAGGCGACGTCGTTCCAGGAGCCGAACGCGAGATCGGAACGAGCGCCGGCCGGCGGAAGGATCGCGACCTCGACGTGGGCCGCGCGGTCGGCCTCGGGAGGAGCGTCCGTTTCCGGCGAAAGCGCACGTTGCGGGCCGAACCGATACGAAGCGCGGTTTCCCCCCTCCCCGGAAAGCGGCCCCTCGTAACCCTCCGGCGCGCGCGTCAGGCGCCAGCGATGCCGCCATCCCTCGGGAAGATCGACGACCACTTCCTGGCCCACGACCGGAACCTCGCGCTGCAGGGGAAGGATCCACTGATAGACGTCGCGGCGCGACTTCCGCGACAGGGCGAACGCGGCGGTGTCGCCGGGCGCGAGCCGCGGCGGCCGGAACAGGAGCCGGTACGTGTCCGTGAAGAATTCGGGGACCGCGAGCTGGGCCGACACGACGTCGCGGAGCCTCAGCTCTTCCGCGCTGCCGTCCGAGTGGACGCTCCACGCGCCCTCGACGTCCACCTTCGAGTCGTCGTCGTAAGTCTCGCCGAAGGTCCCGGCCGGAACGCCGCCGACGGTCAGGATCCGCACCGCCTCCCGGCGGAAGAGCTTCGTCGATCCCGACGAGGGCGCGGCAGTGATGATCTGCTGGCTCCAGAGCACCGCCGATTCCGGCGCCAGCCGCGCCGCGAGGAGCCCGGGGGAAACCGTCTCCCGGGAGGCGCGCACGACCCAGTCGGGCGTCGAGGCGGCGAGCGGGGCGGCGGCGGCGGCGGTGGCCGCGAGCCAGAACATCGCCGGTCTCACCGGGACGGCGCCGCCGATCCTTTTCGAAAGACGAGCGCGAATTCGGCGTCGCCCCGCGCCGCGGTCTCGAAAAGCGAACGATAGAGCGGGTAGGCTTCCGCGCTCGCGGAGGAGCGCCGCAGCTCGAAGAGCCTCTCGACGACGACCGAATCGCCTTCGGCGCGGGCGGTGACCAGGTAGTGTCCCGCCTCGCTGGCGGCGTCGTAACCGCGCGGGGCGCCGTCCATGACGTACCCGGCGGGGACCCGGACGGTGACGGCGTCCGCCTCGACCGTCGGATACGGAAAGCGGATGGGCTCGGTGCGCGTCGTCTGCGTGAAGGGGTTGTCCTGTCGCATCATCGCGAGAGGCGCGACGATGAAGCGCGATCCGACGTCCACCAGCGCGGGCCGCGTGAACGTGATCGTCGAGACGAACTCCGCGTCGGGCTCGTTTTCGTGCCGCACCTCGACCGAAGCGACGTCGGCCGGCGGGTCCATCTTCTGGTAACGGTCGCGGATCTCCTTTTCGTACTGCGCGCGACCCTGCCCGAAAAACGTCGATCGCGCCTCGAATCCCTGCTCGCCCGTCCAGTGGCTCTCGCGCACGATCTTCGCGTCGCCGTCGGCCGAGATGTCCATCGTCCAGACCCGACGGACCGCGTTCTGCGCCGGGATGCCGGCCGGAATGCGCACGATCTCCGCCTTCTCCGTATCGAGATCGACGGCGTAGCAGTCGGTGTCGAGGTGGTTCCACGGGACGACGCCGAACGGGAGCTCGGGGTGCTCGAAGGAGAGGTAGACCGGACGCGGAAGGCCCGGATCGCGGACCTCCACGACCTCGGTGTCGAACTGGAAGATCGAGGGGATCTGCGGATGAAACACGCGCTCCTGGAGATCGGGGCACCAGACGATCCGGCACGTCCACCCGTCGGCACGGAGCAGCGAGACGAACGCCGCGACGAGGTCGTTGGCGTCGCCGCTCCCGTGGTCGAACGCGTCCGCCGCGTCGTCGTTCTTCTTCCATCCCCCCTTCGGCGGCGTCTTTCCCGCGGGAAGGGCGTCGCGGTTCTCGAGAGTGGACTGCACGTAGGCGTAGAGGGCGCGGAGCCGCGCGGCGGGATCGGCCGCGTGCGAACCGGGGATCGCCTTCAGGCGATCCGCGACTTTCGACGGTTTCAGGAGCCGCTCCTTGACCCACGGGACGAGACCGACGTGAACCGCCCCCTTCCAGTACTGGTCGGCGCTCGTGGCGCGGAGATCGGCGAAGAAATAGGAGAAGATCAGCCCCGCGGAGCGTTCCTGCTCGGGAAGGCCGTGCGGCTCCGTGTGGAGCGCGGGGACGTTCTCCGCCTCGTAGTAGATCCGCCCCGGCTCGTTGCGGGCGCGGATCGTCACGCCGTTTTCGAAGCGGATCGCGCTCGAATAGCGGAACCCCGCCCGCGGGGTCGACACCGATTCGCGGAGAACGTCGAACTTTCGCTGGAACGGTATCTCGACGTGGTACGGCCCGCGGTTCCCGAACGTGCCGTACTCGCGGTACGTGTACTCGACGAAGCTCCCGGGCTCGAGCGCCGGCATCGTGAAGCCCTTTCGCCGCAGGCGCACGCCGGCGGCCTTGAGCGTCGTGATCGTGCGGATGTCGCGCGGGGCCAGCGGGGTCACGACGCCGGTCGCCGAGACGGTGCGCCCCTCGATCTCGAAGGCCTCCTCGTCGAGATCGTCGACGGTTCCGATCTCGAAACCGGTCCGCGAGAGGACCTTCGCGCGCACGTAGACGTGGAAGACGTCGTCGATCGACTCCTCGGAGATCTCGAGATACACCGCCCCGGCGACGCCTCGGGCGGGATCCTCCGCGATCGCGCGCTCGGCCGGGGACGGGTCCTTCCACCGGTACGCCACGGCGGGTCGGGCCGAAGAGATCGCCACGGCGCAAGCGAGCGCGACGAGGAACCGCGGGGAACGGGGCATTGTGCGAACGATAACCGAATTCCCGGGAGGCGTCTGCCTGTTCGAACGGCCAGCGGCGCGCGGTCGACTAGAATTCGCGCCGGAGGTCCCATTCATGCGGAAATTCGTTCGCGCCCTCGCGGCGACGGCCGTCGTTTTCGGGGCAGTGCTCGCCGCGCTCGTCGCCTTCCTCGCCCTTCGACCGCCCAAAAGCCGGCCGCCATCGGCGGAGAGGATCGAGATCACGCCGGCGCGGGTCCAACGCGGCCGGTACCTCGTTCGCCACGTGACCGACTGCCTCGGCTGCCACTCCGATCACGATTTCCGCCGATTCGGAATGCCGATCAAACCCGGAACGGAAGGACAGGGCGGTTTCGCGTTCGACGAGAAGCTCGGCGTCCCCGGCGTCGTCTGCGCCCAGAACATCACGCCGGACCCCGACTACGGCCTGGCGCGCTGGACCGACGGCGAAGTGCTCCGCGCGATGCGCGAAGGGGTGGACCGGAACGGCCGCGCCCTCTTCCCGATGATGCCGTATCTCGGCTACCGCACGCTCTCCGACGAGGACGCGCGGGCGATCGTCGCGTACCTCCGGACGCTGCCGCCGATCCACAAGTCGGTCCCGCCCAAGCGCATCCGGTTTCCCCTGAACCTCATCCTCAAGTCGGTTCCGCGGCCGCTCGACGGGCCGGTCGCGGCGGTTTCGCCGACCGACTCCGTCGCCTACGGCAAGTACCTCACGACGATCGCGGGCTGCGTCGGGTGCCACACGACCGAGGATGCCCGGCACCGGCCCATTCCCGGAATGGAATTCGCCGGGGGGAACGAATACCGCGGGCCGTGGGGAACGAACCGTTCCGCGAACCTGACGCCGGAGGAACACACGTGGATGGGCCACGCGACGAAGGCGGAATTCATCGGCCGCTTCAAGGCGTTCGCTCCGCTCGCCGAGAATTCTCCCGTCGCCCCGCGGGGGCAAAACACCGTGATGGGCTGGCTCGCGTTTTCCGGGATGACCGAGGAGGATCTCGGCGCGATCTACGATTACCTGAAGACGGTCAAGCCCGTGCGCCACGACGTCGTCACGTTTCCCGACGCGCCGTCGGCGGCGCGGCCGGGCAGCACGGTGGCTTCCGACGCCGGGAGCGCGCCATGAAGCCGCATGCGCCGCGCGCTCTCGCGCTCTGCGCCGCCCTTCTCCTGCTGGCCCCGGCCGCCGCGCGCGCGGCTGTCGCGGCGGCGGAGGGTGATTTCGTCATCCGGAACTTCCGGTTCGACTCGGGCGAGTCCCTGCCGGAGCTCCGCCTCCACTACCGGACGATCGGCAAGCCGCGCCGCGACACCGCGGGCGTCGTGCGCAACGCGGTGCTGATCCTGCACGGCACGACCGGGAGCGGAAAGCAGTTCATGACCGAGAACTTCGCCGGAGTGCTCTTCGGGCCGGGCGAGCTCCTCGACGCGGCGACCCACTTCATCGTTCTCCCCGACGGGATCGGGCACGGCGGGTCGAGCAAGCCGAGCGACGGGATGCACGCGCGGTTTCCCCGCTACACGTACGACGACATGATCGCCGCCCAGCACCGGCTGCTGACCGACGGCCTCCACGTGAACCATCTCGAGCTCGTGATGGGGACGTCGATGGGAGGCATGCAGACGTGGATGTGGGGGGAGAAGTACCCGGACTTCATGGACGGCCTCGTGCCGCTCGCGAGCGTGCCGACGCAGATCGCGGGCCGCAACCGGATGATGCGCAAGATGATCATGGATGACATCCGGGACGACCCGGGCTGGAACGGCGGGGACTATCGGGACCAGCCGCGCGGGCTGCGCGCCGCCGTCCAGGTGCTCCTCTTCATGGTCTCGAGCCCTCTCCAGTGGCAGAAGGCCGCCCCGACGCGCGACGCCGCGGACCGGTTCCTCGACGAGCAGATGCACGCCCGCCTGGCCGGGCTCGACGCGAACGACATGCTCTACGCGTTCGACGCTTCGCGCGAATACGACCCTTCGCCCGACCTCGCGAAGATCCAGGCGCCGCTCGTCGCCATCAACTCGGCCGACGACCAGATCAACCCGCCGGAGCTCGGCTTCATGGAGAAGCTGATTCCGCGGGTGCGGCGGGGAAAGTACGTCCTCATCCCGACGAGCGACGCCACCCGCGGGCACGGGACGCATTCGTTCCCGGCGGTGTGGAAAAATTACCTGGAAGAGTTGCTGCGAGAGATCGAAAAGAAGTAGACCGCTCGGAGTTGATTTCCTCGATCGATTGACGCCACGACGAGGCGCGTCGAGGCGCGAGCCCGACGGGATGCGGGCTGCCGGCCGGCGCCTAAGGCGTACCGAGAGCGTACGTCGTGGCGACGGCCGGCGGCACGCGCCCGTCCGGCTCGATGCATCGCCGCG
>DATFVB010000241.1 GCA_035260525.1 Thermoanaerobaculia bacterium | reverse complement strand
GCAACCCGAAGAGGATCGTCGTCGTCTTCTTGACGCGCCTCCGGCCTCGACCTCTTGGCTTTCACATCTAACCTGGGGGAGGCATCCCCCAAGCCCCCTCCGCAGCTGAGATCGGTGTTCCGAGCGCACTGGCGTGCGCGGGCGCGCTCGAGGCAACCCAAAGAGGATCGTGCGGCCTCGAACCTCTTGGCTTTCATATTCAACCTTGGGCGACCGGGATCGGCGTTCTGTGGTGGCACAGCGGTTGCACCGTTGTCCGGAATTCGAAAAGAGGAACGGCAATGAAACGCAAAACGTTGATTCTCCTCGCCGCTTTCGTCGGTTCTCTCGTCCTCTCCTCGCGCCCGGCCCGGGCGGAGGTGAACGTCAGCATCTCGTTCTTCTATGACGAGCTGTCTCCTTACGGCCGATGGGCCTCCGTTGGGAGTTATGGCGACTGCTGGATTCCGTCCAACGTCGCCGCCGGATGGCAGCCTTACACCGACGGGGAATGGGTCTACACCGAGTACGGCTGGACATGGGTTTCCTACGACCCGTGGGGCGGCGATCCGTACCACTACGGCACCTGGGTTTGGGAGGACCCGTGGGGCTGGGTCTGGGCGCCGGGAACGATCTGGGCGCCCGCCTGGGTGACGTGGTGCTACAGCGATTCCTACGTCGGCTGGGCGCCGATCCCGCCGAGCCTTTCGATCTCCTTTTCGGGATACGCCGGTCCTGCGGTCGTCGTTTCCCAGTCGCGATACGTCTTCGTTCCCGTCAACCGGTTCTCCGGAGTGCGCGTCTCGACCGTGCGGCTCCCGGTCCGGGAAAACGCGGCGATTTTCCCGAGAGTCCGCAAGGTGACCTCGTTCTCGGTCTCGCACGGCATCATGGTCAACCGCGGCCCGTCGGTCGACCGCATCGAACGGGCGGCGCGCACGCGGATTCCCCGGCGGTCGATTTCGGAGCTGAAGTCCCGCCCCGTGCCGCTCTCTTCCTCCGGTGTGACTCGCGGAAGGCGAGCCGCGGTCGTGTCTCCCGCACCGGTCCGTGCGCGGGAGATCGCTGCGCGCCGCGGCGGAGCACGCCCGGAAAGTCGCGGGGGCCCGCAGCGCGAAGCGGCCCCGCGCCGGGGAACGCACCCGGCGCCCAAGGGCAGCCGTGCGCCCGCGCCTTCGTCGCCCCCGCGCCGGGAGAAGAAGGGACGACAGGCGCCTCCGCCGGCGCGTCACGAAGCGCCTCCGCCGGCGCGTCACGAAGCCGCTCCGCCGGCGCGTCACGAAGCGCCTCCGCCGGCGCGCCACGAAGCCGCTCCGCAGGCGCGTCACGAAGCCGCTCCCCCTGCGCGTCACGAAGCGCCTCCGCCGCCGCACGGGCATCCGGCGGGAGAGCGCCGGGCCGCCCCGCCCAAGCACGAGCCCCCTCCGCCCCCGCCTCCGGCGGGGCGTGAGCACGGCCCAAAGAAGAAAGACACGGGTCCGAACCGTCGCGCGTGAAACGCGAAGCGCTCGTCCGGGACAGCGCACCGGCGAAAGATAGAATCGAATCGTTCATGAACGGCAACACCGCGGGCCCGCGGGAGATGGAGATGGAGGAGCTGCACCGAAGCGAGGAGCGGTTCCGGCTCCTGGTCGAGGGCGTCCAGGACTACGCGATCTTCATGCTCGATCCCGAAGGCCGCATCATCAGCTGGAACGTCGGCGCCGAACGGATCAAGGGGTACAAGACCGAAGAGGCGATCGGCCGTCATTTTTCGATTTTTTATCCACCGGAGGATATCGCCGCGGGCAAGCCGGCGAGGGAGCTTCGGATCGCCATCGCCCAGGGGCGTGTGGAGGACGAGGGGTGGCGCCTCCGCCGCGACGGCACCCGGTTCTGGGCGAACGTGTTGATCACGGCGCTCTTCGACGGGTCGGGTGTTCTTCGCGGCTTCGCCAAGGTGACCCGCGACATGACCGAGCGGCGGCGGATCGAGGCGCTGCAGGAAGCGGACCGGCAGAAGAACGAGTTCCTGGCGGTCCTCGCCCACGAGCTCCGCAATCCGCTCGCGCCCATCCGCAACGCGCTCTACGTCATCGGCCGGCCGGACGCCGGGCCCGGGGAGATCGCGCGCGCGCAGGCGATCGCCGAGCGGCAGGTACGCCACATGGCGAAGCTCCTGGACGATCTCCTCGACGTCTCCCGCGTGAGCCAGGGACACATCGAGCTGCGCCGCGAACGCTTCGATCTGTCCACGGCCGCGAGACAGGCCGTCGACGCGATGAGAGGCATCGCGCAGGAGCGCGGCCAGGAAATTCGGCTGGAGCTTCCCGAGGAACCGGTTCCCATCGACGCGGATCCGACGCGGGTCGACCAGGTCTTCATCAACCTGCTGAGCAACGCCGTCAAGTACACCGGGCCCGGCGGGCACATCGGCGTCTCGGTCGCGTGCGACGGCGAAGGCGCCGTCGTGCGCGTCCGCGACGACGGAAGCGGCATCGAGGCGGAGATGCTTCCGAAGATCTTCGATTTCTTCGTGCAGGCGGAGAGGCATCGCGGCAGCTCGGGAGGAGGCTTCGGCATCGGCTTGACGCTCGTTCGAAAAGTCCTCGAGCTCCACGGCGGCAGCATCAGCGCGTCGAGCGCGGGGCTCGGCCAGGGGGCGGAGTTCGCTTTCAGGCTTCCTCTGGCCGGCCCGGCGGCCGCCCGCGGGGATTCCGATTCCGCGTCGCTCGATGCGTTCGGCTCCGGAGGACCCCTGCGGATCCTCGTCGTGGACGACAACGTCGATCTCGCGGAGAGTCTCGCGCTGATGTTTCGTTTCATGGGGCACGAGGTGCGCACGGTGTTCGACGGGCCGGAGGCGCTTCGCACCGCCGAAGACTTCCATCCCGAGCTCGTTCTCCTCGACATCGGGATGCCTCTCATGAGCGGGTACGAGGTGGCTCGCCGTCTGCGTGGCGCGCCGGACGGCGGAGATCCGTTCATCGTCGCCCTCACCGGATGGGGGGAGCAGAGCGATCGCCTGCAGTCGAAGGGCGCGGGCATCAACGAGCACCTCGTCAAGCCCGTCGAGCCGCAGTCGCTCGAACGGGTCATCGAGAAGAGCCGGCGCCGCGCCGCGGAGAGAGGCTCCTCGCGCGGCTGACCGCCGCCCGCGAACCGAAGGCGTTCCCCGGATCAACGAAACGGGCGGGTATGTTCGTCTTCAAGCCAGTGGCGGCTCGATCCTGAAACTCTATTCTTTCCAAGAGGATATCAAATAAAGTCGCCGTGACACCCTCGCATCATTGAACAATCTGGAACTTTTGCGATAATCGCACCCAAAGAAAAGGGGGAATCCATGAGAACGGTGGTGGAAACCATCCGCCGGGTGCTGACTGTCCGTGTATCGATCATCGGTGCCGTGTTCGCCGCGCTGCTTGCGCCGACGACGGCGTTCGCCGTGTGGGGTGCGGAAACCGGCGTGATCGCTGGACTGAATGTTCCGCGAGCCGGCCACTCGGGAACGCGGCTCTTCAACGGCGACGTCCTGATCGCCGGCGGCGGGAACGCCGCGGGCCCGGTGCGCCGGGCGGAGATCTTCCATCCATCGTCGCGGTCCTTCTCGCTGGCGGGTTCCCTCGAATCGGGACGGGCCGACCACAGCGCGACGCTGTTGCCCGACGGGCGCGTCTTCCTGATCGGCGGGCGCGAGGGCGATCTTGGTCTGGCGTCGACCGAGCTCTCGGACGACGCGGGCGGATCATTCGAAAACGGTCCGGCGCTCAACCGGGCGCGCTACGGCCACTCGGCCACCCTCCTGCCTGACGGCCGTATCGTCGTCGTCGGCGGAGATTCCGGCGGCACCGTCGAGGTGTTCGAGCCCGAGAGCGGCGCCTTCCGACTCCTCGACGCGAGGCTGTCGGTTCCCCGCGAATTCCACGCCGCCGCGCTCCTGCACGACGGAAGGATCCTGATCGCCGGCGGCGTCGATCTCTCCGACGGCTCGGTTCTCTCTTCGGCCGAGATCCTCGACCTCGCGACGATGACGATCTCGCCGGCCGCCTCGCCGATGCGGACTTCGCGCTCGCGCTTGACGCTGAACGTCCTGCCGGACGGAAAGGTGCAGGCGATCGGCGGCGACGTGGAAGTCACGATGGAGATGTTCAACCCCGGAGGAAGCTATTTCACGGCACGCGCACGCCTTCTGGGCGCGGCCGGCGCGCTCTCGGCCGCGTTGAACACGCCGGGCCGCTCCGCGGTGCTTGGGCGTTCGCTGCCCGCTGACCCCGCCCTCGGGATGGGAGAGCGCACGCTGTCGGCGCGCGCCGGCGTTTCGATTCTCACGCCCGACGCCCTGGATCGCATCGAGGCCTCCGTGACGCGGAATCCATCGGCGGGATTCGCTCTCGCGACGGGCGGCCTTCGCGCCGAGGGCGTCCTGAGCACGGACTCCCTTTTGACGGGAGATTCTTTTGCGACCGTGACGACCGACAAGACGGACTACGCGCCGGGAGACACGGTCGTCATCACGGGGACCGGCTGGATGCCGGGAGAGACCGTTTCGATGCTGCTGCATCACGACGACGGCGATCCGGATTTGGCGCTGACGTCGATCGCCGACGATTCCGGGAATTTCATGAATTCCGATTTCGTCGTCGATGAGGGCGACCTGGGCGCGACGTTCCTGCTCACGGCGACGGGGTTGACTTCGAGTTATACGGCCCAGACGACGTTCACGGACGCGATCAGCCTTCAGGTCAAGGGATCCGACAACTCGCCCCATCAGAGCTCGGGGGCGGAGGAAAACCTCGGCAGCATCTCCCAGGGGACGCCCATCTCACTCACGTGCCCGCGACCCAGCGGCAACGGGCTCACCCTGAACGCGAACGGTGTCGGCTCGGGGAGCACGAACTGGACGCTCGCTTACGTCGGGGCCTACGGCGATGACTCCACGCTCTCGGGACCCGGAATCACGACCATCACCCCGTCGAGCGGAATGTTCAATTCCCTCAGCCTGCCCGAATGCATTGCTCTCACGATCACGACGGGAACGCTTTCGGTCGGGACGACCTACCACGGCGAGCTCCTCGCGACGGGAACAAATGTCACGGGCAACGGCAACGGACCGTACTTCTTCAAGTTCACCGTCGGCTGCCCCTCGATCGCCATCAACACGCAGCCGGCGAACGCCGCCGTGTGCCCGGGATCTTCCGCGTCGTTCTCGGTTGCGGCGACCGGCACGTCTCTCACGTATCAGTGGCGGAAGAACGGCTCCAACCTCTCCAACGGCGGCGCCATCACGGGCGCAACCTTGCCGACGCTGACGATCAATCCCG
>DATFVB010000240.1 GCA_035260525.1 Thermoanaerobaculia bacterium | reverse complement strand
CCGCGACCGCGGCGCGGCCGTGATCGCGGTCGACGTGGATCCCGCGCGGCTCGAGTCCGCGCGCGCGCAGGGCGCCGTCGGGGCGATCGATCCTTCGGGGCTCTCCGGCAAGGAGGTCCGCGCCCGGGTGCAGGCGGCGGCCCGGGAGGCCGGCGCCGCGGCTTCCGGCTGGAAGATCTTCGAGTGCTCGGGGACGGCCGCCGGGCAGGCCACCGCCTTCGGCCTCCTCGGGCCCGCGGCGACGCTGATGGTCGTCGGTTTCACGCTCGACGCGGTGACCGTCCGCCTCTCGAACCTGATGGCGTTCGACGCGAAGGCGGTCGGCAACTGGGGATGCGACCCGGCGCACTATCCGGAGATCGTCCGGATGGTCCTCGACGGGAGGATCGACATCGTGTCGTCGACACAGATGCGTCCGCTTTCCGCCGTCGGGCGGGTGTTCGAGGAGCTGCGCGAGCATCGCGTCTCCGGCCGCGTCGTGCTCGTTCCCGACGGGGAGGCGCGCGCGTGAGCGATCCGGTGCGGCTCGTCTCCGAGGACGGAGGCCTCCGCCGGGTCGTGATCGACCGGCCGCCGGCCAACATCCTCGATCTCGAGACGTTCGGGGCGATTCGCCGGCTGGTGGCCGGGGCCGCCGCCGAGCCGGATTGCCGCCTGCTCGTCTTCGAGGGCGCGGGCGCGCACTTCAGCTTCGGCGCGTCGGTCGCCGAGCACCTCCCGGAGAAAGTCGGCGAGCTCCTTCCGGCCTTCCGGGCGGTGCTCGTCGATCTGGAGACCTCGGGGATCCCGACCGCGTCGATCGTCCGTGGCCAGTGCCTCGGCGGAGGCCTCGAGCTCGCGGCGTGGTGCGGCCGCGTCTTCTGCGACCCCTCCGCGCGGTTCGCCGTGCCCGAGATCCGGCTCGCGGTGTTCCCGCCGATCGCGGCGATTCTCCTGCCGTGGCGGGTCGGCGGGCCGGCCGCAACGCAAATGGTCGTCTCGGGCGCGCCGGTCGACGGCGAGAGCGCCGCGCGCATCGGGCTCGCCGACGCGTGCTCCGCCGACCCCGAGGCGGGGCTCCGGAAGTGGTTCGAGGAGACGCTCGCCGGCAAGTCGGCGGCCGCGTTGCGCTTCGCGTGGAGGGCCGCGCGGCGGCCGCTCGCCCGCGCGCTCGAGGAGGACCTGCCCGCGCTCGAGAAGACGTATCTCGAGGAGCTCATGCGTCACCGCGATCCGGTCGAAGGGCTTCGCGCGTTCCTCGAGAAGCGAAAACCCCGCTGGGAGAACCGGTGAGCCGCGCGACGGATGCGGCGGAAAGCCGCGTTTCGATCGTCGACTGGGCGGCGGAGACGGCCGGCGACCTCGACTTCTCCGCGGCGCGCGCCTGGCTCGCCGGCGACCCGTCGCGCCGCGCGGCGGGATATCTCCCGGTTTACGCCCCGCGGGAAGTGATCCGGGCCGCCGGCCTGCTGCCCGTCGGCGTCCACGGCGGCGGCGACCGCCTGGAGATCATCCGCGGCGACGCCTTCTACCAGTCCTACATCTGCCATCTGCCCCGCTCCGTCATCGAGCTCGCCCAGTCGGGGCGCCTCTCGATGCTCTCGGCGATGCTCTTCCCTTCGACGTGCGACGTCATCCGCAATCTCTCGGGAGTCTGGCGGCTCCTCTATCCCGACCTCTACGTCCGCTACCTCGACCTCCCGCAGGTCCCCGAGCCGGCGATCGCCGCCGACTTCTGGGAAGGGGAGCTCCGGACCCTCTTCGCCGACCTCTGCGCGCTCGCGGGGATCCCGGAGAGCGACGCGCGGCTCCGGCGCGAGATCGCGGTCGAGAACGAGCTGCGCGGCGTGATCGCGGAGCTGTACCGGCTCCGGCGCGACGCCCCGGAGAAAGTGCCGACGGAGGAGCTCTACACGCTCCTGCGCGCCGGCGAGGTCGTCCCGGCGCCGGCATTCCTGGAAAAGGCGCGCGCGTACCTCGCCGCGGCCGAGGCGGAGCCCTCGCGCCTGCGCGACCGGGTGCGGGTGATCGTCGTCGGCGCGTTCTGCGAGGCGCCCCCGCTCGGCCTCATCAAGACGATCGAACGATCCGGGTGCTCGATCGTCGACGACGACTTCCTGCTCGGCAACCGTCTCGTCGCGGAGGACGTCCGGCTCGACGGCGATCCCATCCGCAATCTCGCGGAGGCCTTCGTGCGGTCCGCGCGGAAGACGTCGATCCTCTACGAAGGCCGCCCGGAGGGGAAGCGGGAGCTGATCGCCCGCCGCGTCGCGGCCGCGCGGGCGGACGGCGTGATCTTCGCGTCGGCGAGCTTCTGCGATCCGGCGCTGCTCGACCGGCCGATGCTGCGGGCCGGGGC
Organism: Thermoanaerobaculia bacterium; assembly: GCA_035260525.1. NCBI lineage: Bacteria > Pseudomonadati > Acidobacteriota > Thermoanaerobaculia > Thermoanaerobaculia bacterium. The sequence goes on along the minus strand of DATFVB010000240.1, from coordinate 14,470 downwards.
GGACGCGGCGGGCGTTCCCTCGATCGCCTTCAAGTTCGCCGAGAACACCGGGCAGTTCCAGCAGTTCCGCGAGCTCGCCGGGACGTTCGCCGACTCGATCAAGCTGTGGGGTGAGAAGTGACCGAGATCGTCAAGGACCGCTCCATGGAGATCCAGAAGGAGATGCTCGCCGAGCACTTCCGCCGCCTCGAGGACGCGCCGAAGTCGGGCGAGCCGGTCGTCTACACCTTCGTTCCCGGCAACCTGAACGAGCTGGTCCGCTCGTTCGGCGCGCTCCCGGTGTTCCCCGAAATCAACGCGCTCCAGTCGGCCATGCGCGGCAAGAGCGCGGCGTACATCGCGTCCGCGGAGAAGGCCGGCCATTCCGAGGACGTCTGCTCCTACGTCAAGTGCGACATCGGCATGGCGCGGTCGGGAAACGTCGGACCGACCGGGACGCGGCTGCCGCGCCCCGACCTGCTCCTCCTCTCCTACACGGGGTGCTACACCTTCATGAAGTGGTTCGAGCTCCTCCGCGAGGAATACGACTGCCCGGTCGTCTTCCTGCAGATCCCCTACCAGGGCGACGGCTCGATCACCCCGGGGCACCGCGCCTACGTCGCGCGCCAGATCCGCGAGACCGTGATTCCGGCGCTCGAGCGCCTGACGGGGCAGTCGTACGACGAGGGGCGCCTGCGCGAGAGCCTCGCGCGGAGCGCGCGGGCGGAGGAGGACCTCGTCGCGGTCTTCGAATCGGCGCTCCAGCGGCCGAGCCCGATCGACGCCTATTTCGGGGCGGTGTACTACGTCGGACCGATCTTCTCGGCGTTTCGCGGCACGGAGCAGGGCGCCGAGTACTACCGGACGCTGCGCGAAGAGGTGGAAGAGCGGGCGCGGCAGCGGCTCGGACCGGCAACGCCCTCCGGCGTGCTCACGGATCAGAAATACCGGCTCGTCGTCGAGGGGCCCCCGAACTGGACCCATTTCCGCGACTTCTGGAAGCTCTTCTCGGACGAAGGGGCGGTCGTCGTCGCGTCGACGTATTCGAAGGTCGGCGGGACGTACGAGTTCGGCTTCCGCCACGACATGGAGGACCCGCTGGGGACCCTCGCCGACTACTGCGGCGGATGCTACACGAACATCGACCTCCCGGGCCGGGTGCGGATGCTCGCGGACTACGTGGAGCGCTACGCGGCCGACGGCTTCGTCATCCACTCCGTCAAGTCGTGCAACTCGTTCTCGGCCGGACAGCTCACGATCCTGCGGGAGGTCGAGAAGCGCACCGGCGTCCCCGGGGCGTTCTTCGAGTCCGATCTCGTCGACCCGCGCTACTTCTCTCCGGCGAACCTGAAGAACCGCCTCGAGAGCTATCTCCAGATGATCGAGGCGCGGCGCCGGGCGCCGGCGCGATGAAGACGCCATGAGAACACGATGGCGAATGCCATGAAGACACGATGGCGAAGGCCGTGAGAACATTCGTCGGGATCGATCTCGGCTCGACGACCACGAAGGCGGTCGTCCTGGACGAGAACGGCGACGTCCTCGGGCGCGGGATCACGAACTCGCGCTCGAACTACGACCTCGCCGCGGAAGTCGCCCGGACCGAGGCGTTCGTCTCCGCGCGCTTCTCGCTCCTTCGCGCCGGCGTCGAGCGGGCGGCGGGAACGGCGGCCCTCGCGCGGCTCCTCCGCGCGTTCCGTCTCGAGCAGAGGCTCGTCCAGTGGGCGCGGCTTCGGCAGTGGATCGAGGCGACGGCCCCGCGCGCCGCGCCGGCGGCGCTCCAGCCCGCGCTCGCGGCGACGCTCGAGACGCTGTTCGGGCGGCTCGTCGCCGAAGAGGAAGAGCATTTCCTCGAGCCCGAGGCGCCGGAACGGTCCGATTTCTTCCGGGACGCGGCGGGCTCGGCCTACGCCCGCCTCGCGCAGGAGATCGCCGACCCCCGCGGCGTGACGCACGACCTCCTCGTCGGGCTGTACGACCACAGCATCATCTCGGTCGAGAACGAGCCGCTCGACCTGGGCTTTCCGAACCACATCCGAGCGGCGCTGGCGCGCTGCGGCGATGCGCCCGGCATGGCGGAAGCGGCGGAAGCGGCGGCCAACGCCGACCTCGAGGTCGCGGGGAGCGTCGGCACCGGGTACGGGCGCGCGCGGCTCCCGTTCCCGAAGGAGCAGATCCGGTCCGAGATCCTGTGCCATGGCCTCGGCGCGCACGCGATGTTCCCCGCGACCCGGACCGTCCTCGACATCGGCGGGCAGGACACGAAGGCGATCCAGGTCGACGGCGACGGGCTCGTCACGTCGTTCCAGATGAACGACCGGTGCGCGGCCGGGTGCGGGCGGTACCTCGGGTACATCGCCGACGAGATGAACATGGGCCTCCACGAGCTCGGGCCGCTCGCGCTCCAGAGCCGGACCCCGGTCCGGATCAACTCGACCTGCACGGTCTTCGCCGGCGCGGAGCTGCGCGAGCGGCTCTCCCTCGGCGAGCGGCGCGAGGACATCCTCGCGGGCCTCCACCGCGCCGTGATCCTCCGCGCCATGAGCCTGATCGCGCGCTCCGGCGGGATCGAGAACGAGTTCACGTTCACCGGCGGCGTCGCCCGCAACCCCGCAGCCGTGCTCGCGCTGCGCAACCTCGTCGACGAGAACTACGGGGAGCGGCGGCTCAACATCTCGGCCGACAGCATCTACACGGGAGCGCTCGGCGCGGCGCTCTTCGCCTGGAGGGCCGCCGCATGACGGTGACGGCCGGGATCGACGCCGGGTCGAGCGCCGTGAAGGCGGTCGTCCTCGAGAAGGACGGCGAAACGTTCTCGGTTCGCTCGCACGTCGTCGCCCGGATCAGAAAGCGGGACGTCGGGCGGGTCGTCCGGGAGACCTTCGACGCGGCCTGCGAGTCGGCGGGGGTCGCCGACCTCCACTACGTCGCGACGACGGGGGAAGGGGAGGAGACGCCGTTCGCGACGGGGCACTTCTTCGGAATGACGACCCACGCGCGGGGGGCGCTGTACCTCGAGCCCCGGGCGCGCGCGGTCCTCGACCTCGGCGCGCTCCACGCGCGCGCGATGGCCGTCGATCCGTCGGGACGCGTGCTGAACTCGAAGATGACGAGCCAGTGCGCCTCGGGATCGGGACAGTTCCTCGAGAACATCGCGCGGTACCTGGGGGTCTCCCTGTCGGAAGTCGGGGGGCTGTCGCTCTCGGCCGGGCGCGGAGAAAACGTGAGCTCGATCTGCGCCGTGCTCGCCGAGACCGACGTGATCAACATGGTTTCCCGCGGCGTTCCGACGGCGGAGATCCTGCGCGGGATCCACGAGAGCATGGCCGGCCGGCTCGCGCGCCTGCTCCAGACGCTCGCGGTCTCGGGGCTGGTGTTCGTCACCGGGGGCCTCGCGGCCGACGACGGGCTGGTCGGAGCGCTCGAGCGCACGCTCGCGTCCGGCGCCGCGCCCGGCGCCGCGCCCGTCCCCGTGCGGCACCCCCTGAGCGCGTTCGCGGGAGCGATCGGCGCGGCGATCTGGGGCGAATACCGCTATCGGAAGCTCGGACAGGAGGGTTACTCATGGACCTCGTCAGCGACGGCGTGACCGTTCGCCTCCTCACGGAACGGGACCTCGACCGTCTCGTCCGAATGGACGAGCCGTTGACGGGCCGCAACCGTTCGGTCTGGTACGAGCGCAGGCTCCGGCGGGCCCTCCACGAGACCGACATCCGGATCTCGCTCGGCGCCGAGCACGACGGCACGCTGGTCGGCGCTCTTCTCGGTTCGCTGCTCTACGGCGAGTTCGGCCAGCCGGAGCCGGTCGCGCAGATCGACACGATCCTCGTCGACGAGGCGTTCGCCGGCCGCGGCGTCGGCACGGCGCTCGTCGACCAGCTCCTGCGCAACCTCGGCGCGCTCGGGATCGAGCGCGTGCGCACGGAAGTCGGCTGGGAGGAGCACGAACTCGCCCGGTTCCTCGGCCGCCGAGGGTTCGCGCCGCTGCCCCGGCTGGTGCTGGAGGCGAGCGTCGTGGCGCCTCCGGAGCGGGAATAGCCGGCGCGGCGATGCATCGAGCCGGGCGGGCGCGTGCGCCCGACCCGCGGCCTTAACGTACGCTCATCGGTACGCCGCGGCCGCGGGCCGGCCGCCCACATCCCGCCGGGCTCGCGCCTCGCCGCGCTAGTCGGCGCGACTTCTGAACGCCTGGATCTGCCGCACCAGCTCGTCCGCGCCGTCCGGGCCGAGCGCGGCGTCGGTCATCGGGTAGAGGATCTGCTCCTCCTTCACGTTGTGCTCCTCGAGGACCCACCCGAGCGAACGGCGGCGATCCTCCGGCGACGCGGCGGGGTCCCGCATCCCGGCGGCGATCTCCGCCAGCAGCGCGCGGATGATCCGATGCTCCTCGCGCATGACCGCCGTCGGTCCGGCCGTCGCCGGATGGCCGGTGGCGTTCTCGAACGCGGGGAAGAGGAGCGCTTCCTCGAAGGCGATGTGCCGGTCGAGTCCTCGCGCGAACGCGTCGAACAGCCGGATCGCCTCGGCGGCATCGCCGCGGCCGCGCGCCGCGAACGCCTCCCGCTCGAGGGCGTCGAGCCGGTCGTGGTCCCACGCGAGCGCGTCCGAGACGGTGCGCGCCGCCGTCTCCGACGAGCGGCGGGTGACGGTCGTGCGCCACCTCGGCGGCCCCTCGAGATCCGGCGACCACTCGAACTGCCCCGCCCGCCGGGACTGCAGCTCCTCGAGAGACGGGGCCGGGTCGCCGTCCGTGTCCCACGTCAGGCTCTCGCCGTCGGCGAGAGCGTCGAATCGCAAAACGATGTCCTTCGACCGGGCGGTGCCGGCGATGACCGCGCGTTCCGCCTCTGCGTCCCGGGGCGTGGTGCCGATGTCCATGCGTTCCCTCCCGCGCGCAGGATCCCGCGGAACGGCGGCGGCCGGTATGACCGCGATCATGCGGTCCGCCGGGTTCTTCAGGAGGCGGCGAGGTCGGCGGTCGCGAGGTACCGCGGCGGCCGCCGGTGGCACGTGGCCTGCTCGAACGCGTACGCGTAGGAGAGGAGGCGCGGCTCGCTCCAGGCGCCGGCGAAGAACGACAGGCCGACCGGCAGCCCGAAGACGAACCCCATCGGGACCGTGACGTGCGGGTAGCCGGCGACGGCCGGGACGGTCGAGCTGCCCCAGCCGTTCCCGTCCCCGTCGACGAGGTCGGTCATCCACGCCGGGCCGCCGGTCGGGCAGACCAGCGCGTCGAGGCGGTGTTCTGCCAGCGCGGCGTCGATCCCCTTCGTTCGGGCGTTGGCCAGGTCCGCCGCGAGCGCGTCGCGGTACGCCTGCTCGGTGAGCGGGCCCTTCGCTTCGGCCCTCTCGAAGATCTCCTGCCCGAAGTAGGGCATCTCGCGGGCGCGGTGTCTCTCGTTCCAGGCGATCAGTTCCGCGAGCGTCCGGACGGGAGACGCCGGTCCCAGCGAAGCGAGATACGCGTTGAGATCCGCCTTGAACTCGTAGAGCAGCACATCGAGCTCGGTCCTTCCGAGATCGCCGGCCGTCTCGATGTCCGCGGGGTCGACGAGCACGGCGCCGAGATCCGCCAGCGCCGAAAGCGCCGATTCCGCCACGCGATCCGTCGCGGGGTTGTTCCCGAAGATCGATTTCCGCACGACGCCGAGCCGCGCGCCCCGGATCGCGGAGGGATCGAGCGCGCCGAGCGCTTCGGCGCGGAAGGGCGCGGTCCGCGTCCCGGGGTCGGCGGGATCGGCGCCCGCCATCGCGGCGAGCAGGATCGCCGCGTCGCGGACGGTCCGCGCCATCGGGCCGGCCGTGTCCTGGCTGTGCGCGATCGGGACGATCCCCGCGCGGGAGACGAGCCCGAGCGTCGGCTTGACGCCGACGATCCCGCACGACGTGGACGGGGAGACGATCGAGCCGTCCGTCTCCGTTCCGACGGCGGCGGCGGCGAGATTCGCGGCGGTCGCCGCGCCCGACCCGGAGCTCGACCCGGACGGGTTGCGGTCGAGCGCGTAGGGGTTCCGGCACTGGCCGCCCCGGCCGCTCCATCCGCTCGAGGAGTGCGTCGACCGGAAGTTCGCCCACTCCGAGAGGTTCGTCTTTCCGAGGATCACCGCGCCCGCCGCGCGCAGCCGGCGGACGACGGAGCTGTCCTCCCTCGGCGCGACCCCCGCGAGCGCGAGCGACCCGGCGGCCGTCGACATCCGGTCCGCCGTCCCGACGTTGTCCTTGACGAGGATCGGGACGCCGTGAAGCGGCCCGCGAGGACCCTTCTCCCGCCGTTCGGCGTCGAGGGACTCGGCGATCGCGAGCGCGTCGGGGTTGACCTCCAGGACCGAGCGGAGAGCGGGGCCTTTCCGGTCGAGGGCCTCGATGCGCGCGAGGTATTTCTCCGCGAGCGATCGGGCGGTCTCGGCGCCCGACGCCATCTTCTCCTGCAGCGCGTCGATCGTGGCCTCCTCGAGATCGAATGTCGGAGGCGTCGCGGACGGCGGCGGCTCGGGCGGGGCGGCCTGAGCCGCCGGGGCGCCGACGGGAAGCGCCGCCGCCACGGCCCCCGCGGCTCCGTACCGGAAGAGCGATCGGCGGGAGAGCCCGGCCGGAGAATGTCTCACGGGAGATGCTTTCCGACGGCGAATCCGCGCCTTCACCGGGGCGGTTCCGAGTCCATTTGCCCGGTCGTCACCGTGAAGCGCCGGAAGCCGGAGTAATCGAAGACCGTCCGGTCGAGGAGCGCCCCCGAGGAGAGCCGCTCGTGGACCGCGACGTACCGGCGCGGGAGGGCGATCTCTCCCGCCGCCGCGGGAGGCGAGAAATCCATCGTGACGCGAAGGCGGCTCTCCCGGCTCGTCCATTCGAGGTCGAGGCGCGCGGGGGAAACGCCGTCGGCCGCGAGCTGAAGCGTCCCGGAGGGATAGTGCCGCGCGGAGGCGGGATCGAACAGGTCCTCGGGGATCCCGAGGCCGCGCACCTGCCGGAACGCGAACCGCCTTCCCTTCCGTGTCCAGTCGAAGTCCTCCAGGATGCCCGGGCCGAAGGCGAGGAGGGTCAGGGTGAGGTTGTGCCAGTAGCAGCCGGGGAAGGAATGGTCGCGCGCGAGCGCGACGATGCTGCGCCGCTCGGCCGCCGCGCTCGGCTGCCGCAGCCGGAAGAAGTCCTGGATCTGGCGGTCGGCGTCGAGCGCCTTGCCGTCGACCGACCGGATGAAGCGAAACTCCCAGAGCGCGTCGGCGTCCTCGCCGAGGTGCGCGACCTGGAAGTCGGAGAGGAGGACCTGGTGGCGGAGCACGGTCTGGTTCGTCTCGCGCATGACGTCCTGCGTGATCTTCTCGGTCGCGACGAACTCCTCGAGCTTCGCGAAATAGGCGGGCACGGCGCGCGAGAACGCGGCGAGCTCGGCGGGCGGGGAGGGCTCGGCCGCGCGCGCGGGCCGCCCGGCGAGGAGGAAGACCAGAAGGAAGGGGAGCGGTCTCTTCACGGAATCTGGACCTTTGTACGCCGCGAGCCGCGCAGGGTCAAGCGGGGGAAGAAGCCGGGCCGGCGGGCTCGAAGAATCCTTCCGCGTACACGTTCACGCCGTCGATCTCGACCCGCTCGACGGCCGCGAAGACGTCCACGTGGAATTTCGCGCGCCGCTTCGCGATTCCGGGCTTGGCGAAGATCGCGTGCTTGGAGCCCAGCGAGAGGTGCACGCCGTTCATCCGCTCGTAGGAGCCGACGTCCGACACGCGCCGCTCGCGCGTGAGGGCCCGGTTGAGGCCGAGCCCGAGCTCGCGGACGCGGACGACCTCTTCCCCGGCCCGGATCGCGTCGAGGATCGCCGCGAAAGCGGGAGGCGCGCCCGGCGCCCCGGTGACGAGGCCGCGCTCGATGCGGACGGGAAACGGCCGCTCGGGCGCGGTCACGCCGAACTCGGCGTCGCCGAACGCGAAGAGGACCACCTCGCCGTCGACCGCCGACAGGTCGCGCGGCTCGGTGAAAACCTCCCCGATCGGGAACTGGCCTCCGACGTTTCGCTGTCCCCCGTAGTCGCCGACGTTCAGGCGCGCTTCCTCGAACCCTCCGCGATACTCGAGCGTCGCGCCTGCGCCGGAAACCCGCGCGCCGGCCGCGCGGTCGAGCCTTCGCTTGAGGGCCGCGCCGAGCGGCCGGTAGTACGCCGGGTCGTACGCGAGCGCGTCCACGTAGGTCGCTTCTTCGCCGGGAAGGGTTCGGGCCAGGTGCGGATGCTCGACCACCTTCAGGCCGCGGTCGAACAGCCGAACGCGGAACCGGTGCTCCTCCGGGAAGAACCGGACGGACTCGACGAGGACGACGAGGTCGCCCGCGGCGAGGCGGTCGATCGCCGCATTCGCCCCACCGGGAGACGCCGAGGCATCGACGGCCGTCGCGCCGGGGAGCGCGTCCCGGTAGGCGTCAGCGAGGAGTGCCGCGAGGGGAGAGGCGCGGTCGAACAGGAGGAGCGCCCGGCGGTCGGGCGCGTGCTCGATCGCGAGGCTCAGGATGGATCGGACGTTCGCGAAGGCGGCGGCGGCGAGAGGCTCGGTCACCCGCGGATCGCCGCCGAGAGAAACCGGGCGGCGAGCTTCGGTCCGATCCCTTCGTCCTCGTGCTTGAAGAACAGGAACGCGCGCTCCCATGACGCCGCCGCGATTCGTTCCGCCCAGGAGCGCAGGGCGTCGTCGCCGTAGTCGAGGCGCCGGAGCCGCAGGTATCCCCACGAGGCGGTCGGCGTGAACGGCGGATCGGGGAGCTCGTCGTCGTCGACCGCCGCGAGCGCGGCGTCGCGCGCACGCAGACGGTCGAGCACGTCGGGGGAATGCCACGAGGGATTCCGGAATTCGAAGGCGATCGAAAAGCCCTCGGGGACCGCGGAGAGGAACGCGTCCAGGCGGACGGTGTCTTTCGGGAGGTTCGGAGGAAGCTGGACGAGGACGGCGCCGAGCCGGGCCCCGAGAGCGGAGAGATTTTCGAACAGGAACCCGGCTTCCGATTCGACGTCCTTCAGCCGCTTGATGTGCGTGATCCGGCGAGGCGCCTTGACGACGAAGCGGAAGCTCTCCGGGACCTGCTCGGCCCAGGACGCGAGGACCTCCTTCTTCGGCATCCGGTAGAACGTGTTGTTGATCTCGACCGACGGCAGCCGCTCCGCGTAATAGCGCAGCCACTCCGACGCGGGGAGGTCGGGCGGGTAGAAGTTCCCTTTCCACTCCTTGTAAGAGAAGCCGGAGGTGCCGACGAAGAGGTCCATGAGCGCAAACTCTATCGCGCGCAAGTACGGACGCGCGGCGATGCATCGAGCCGGGCGGGCGCCTGCGCCATGACCCGCGGCCTTAACGTACGCTCCGGTACGCCGCGGCCGGGGGGTCGGTCGCCCGCATCCCGCCGGGCTCGCGCCTCGCCGCGCGAAGCGTCAATCGTCGCGGAGAACGCGTGGCAACACCGAGCCCCTGGGCCGCGACCGTGATTCAGGGATCTGCAGCGATCCAGTTCAGACGGACGAAGCGAAGCCAGACGCGAGCGAGACGGGATGCGGGTCGCCCGCGGCGTCCCGAGGCGTACTGAGAACGTACGTTGAGGGCGCGGCCGGGGGGCACGCGCCCGTATGGCTCGATGTATCCGCCTCCGCCAAGGCTTCGGCGCGACGAGTCGCGAGCCGGCTATCTAGCGACGGTGCGGACCGCGGTGATCGTTCCTATCCCGGTGACGCTCGTGGGAGCCGCCCTCGGGCTCGCCGACTGTGGCCGGCGCCATCGCCGCTTCGGCTTCCAGCTGTTCCTTGGTCAGCGCCTGCTTGCGCGACAGCTTGACCTTCCCCATCGGATCGATCGCGATCACCTTGACGGGGATGATGTCGCCTTCCTTGACGACGTCGGTCGTCTCCCGCACGCGGTAGGGCGCGAGCTCCGAGATGTGGACGAGGCCGTCCTTGCCCGGGAGGATCTCGACGAACGCGCCGTAAGCCTCGATGCGGCGCACCTTGCCCTGGTACATCTGGCCGATCTCGGCGTCCTTCGTGAGCCCCTCGATGATCTCGATCGCCCGCATCGCGGCGGCCTCGTCGGCCGAGGCGATCGACACCCGCCCGGAGTCCTCGACGTCGACCTTGCAGCCGGTCTCCTCGATGATGCCGCGGATCGTCTTTCCGCCGGAGCCGATGACGTCGCGGATCTTGTCCTTCGGGATCTGGATCGTGAAGATGCGCGGGGCGTACGGCGAGATGTTCGCGCGCGGCGCCTCGATCGCCTTCGACATCGATTCCAGGATCGACATCCTTCCCTGCCGCGCCTGCTCGAGCGCCTGCTCGACGATCTGGCGCTTCAGGCCCTTGATCTTGATGTCCATCTGGAGCGCGGTGATGCCGTCGCGGGTCCCGGCGACCTTGAAGTCCATGTCGCCGTAGTGGTCTTCCTGGCCGGCGATGTCCGTGAGCACCGCGTGCTTGTCCCCCTCGGCGACGAGGCCCATCGCGACGCCGGCGACCGGGGCCTTGATCGGCACTCCGGCGTCCATCAGCGCGAGCGTGCCGCCGCAGACGGTCGCCATCGAGGACGAGCCGTTGGACTCGAGGATGTCGGAGACGACGCGGATCGTGTACGGGAACGACTCGTCGTCGGGCAGGATCGGCTCGAGGGCCCGGCGCGCGAGGTTCCCGTGGCCGATCTCGCGGCGGCCGGGGCCGCGGAGGAACTTCACCTCGCCGACCGAGAACGGCGGAAAGTTGTAGTGGAGGAGGAACGTCTTCTCGGAGTCTCCCTCGTAGTCCTCGACGAGCTGGGTGTCCTCGGAGGTGCCGAGCGTGCAGGTGACGAGCGCCTGGGTCTCGCCGCGCGTGAAGAGCGCCGAGCCGTGCGTGCGGGGGAGGAGCCCCACCTCGCAGGAGATCGGACGGATCTGCGAGAAGTTCCGGCCGTCGAGCCGCTCGCTCCGGTCGAGGATCGTCTCGCGGGTGAGCGTCTTGACGAGGGCGTCCATCGCCTTCGCCGTCGCCGTGCGGAGGACGACGTCCTCGGCGGGAATCTCGTTGACCGCCTGTTTCTTGACTTCCTTGATGCGGGCGTACGAGAGGATCTTGCCCGGGACCGTCATCGCCGCGAGCATCGCCCCCTCCCAGCGCTTGACGATCGCCGCGAAGAACGCCGCGTCGTACGGCTCGGCGTGCGCGAACTCGCGCTTGCGGTTGGCGACGGCGGCGGCGAGCTTCTCGATGCCGGCGATGATCTGGAGGTTCGCCTCGTGCCCGAAGAAGATCGCGTCGATCATCACCGGCTCGGTGACTTCCTTCGCGCCCGACTCGACCATGCAGATCGCGTCTTTCGTCGAGGCGACGATCAGGTCGATGTCGGATTCCTCGCGCTCCTTGTTCGTCGGGTTCAGGACCAGCTTTCCGCCGATCCGGCCGACGCGGACGGCGCCGATCGTGTGGGCGAAGGGGATCGCCGAGACCGCGAGCGCCGCCGAGGCGCCGTTGATCGCGAGGACGTCCGGGTCGTTCTGACCGTCGGCCGACAGCACGAACGCGATCACCTGCGTCTCGTTGCCCCATCCCTTCGGGAAGAGCGGCCGCAGCGGCCGGTCGATCAAGCGCGAGGTCAGGATCTCCTTCTCGGTCGGACGTCCCTCGCGCTTGAAGAAGCCGCCGGGGATGCGCCCGGCGGCGTAGGTGTTCTCCCGGTAGTCGACGGTCAGCGGAAGGAAGTCGATCCCTTCCTTCGGCTCGCTCTGGGCGCACGCGGTCGCGAGCACGACGGTGTCGCCCAGCCGCACGACGCAGGCGCCGTCGGCCTGCTTGGCGACCTTGCCCGTTTCGAGCGAAAGGGTGCGTCCGGGAAGGGAAATGATCTGTTCGTGTTTCATGCTTCGTCCTTATTCGATTCCCCCGGACGAACCCTCACCCATCGCCGGAACGGCGCGGATTCCTGGACTTGCCGGGAGGAGGTTTTACTTGCGGAGACCCAGACGCTCGATCAGGCGGTGATAGCGCTCGCCGTCCTTCTTCTTGAGGTACTCCAGGAGACGCCGTCTCCGCCCGACCAGCATCAGCAATCCGCGCCGCGAGTGGTGGTCCTTCGCGTGCGACTTGAAGTGGTCGGTCAGATAGGAGATGCGCTTGGAAAGCAGCGCGACCTGGACCTCCGGCGAGCCGGTATCTCCGTCGTGAGTCTGGTAGTCGTGGATGATTTCGGGCTTCGTGTCCCGATACGCCGTGGCGCTCAACGATTCCTCCGATGCTCTTTCAAAAAATCTCTCTACTTTTTCAACAGCCGGCGAGCTTATCAGAAACGGGATTCCTCCGCCAGCACGATCCGGGGCTTGATCATGGCGATTTTCCCGGTCCCGATCGGCGTCATCTGCCCCAGGGCGAGCATCTGGCCGTCCGGGGAGAGGAGGGAGACCCAGTCCCCTTCCGCACCCTCCAGGCGCGCCGGAATGGCCTGTCCCTGCCGGATCTTCCAGGCCTCCAGCGAGGCGACCGTCATCTGCGGGAACGAGAAAGGAATCATCGCGAGCGGGATCGCATGGGGCGGGGCCACGCGCACGTCCTCCTCGGCGGCCTCGAAGGTCGAAAGCGGGATCGCGTCGGCGAGATCGAAATCTCCCACCCGGGTCCGCCGGAGCGCCGAGAGATGGGCGCCGACTCCGAGGGCCTCTCCGAGCTCGTGCGCGATCGACCGGATGTAGGTCCCCGAGGAGCAGGAAAGGGTGAAGTCGATTTCCCGGTCCGTCCGAGGCCGCAGCTCGAAGCGCGAGACCGTGACCGATTTCGGGGCCTTCGGGACCTCCTCGCCCTGCCGGGCCATCTCGTAGAACTTCCGGCCGCCGACTTTCTTGGCCGAATAGGGCGGGGGGGACTGCTGGAATTCGCCCCGGAACTTCACGGCGGCGCGCTCGAGCTCCTCGGGGGAGATGGAGATCGCTCCCGCGTGCTCCGAGATCGTCTCGCCCTCCGCGTCGTAGGTCGCGGTCGCCCGGCCGAGCGTGATCGTCCCCTCGTACGTCTTCGGGAGTCCCGTCAGGAACCCCTGGAGCCGCGCCGCGCGGCCGCAGCAGAGGACGAGGAGACCGGTCGCCATCGGATCGAGCGTTCCCGTATGGCCGATCTTCTTGACTCCCGTCGCGCGGCGGGCGTGCTCGACCACGTCGTGGGAGGTGAGCCCCTTCGGCTTGTCGATGAGGAGGAGCGCGCCGTGGGAGAAGAGGAGGTCAGTCACGGCTTCGGGTTCTCGCCGGCGTCCGGGGCTTCTTCCGACGACGTCCCTTCTGCCGGCTCGGGAGCGGGCAGGTTCTCCCTCAGGATTTTCTCGATGCGCGCCCCCGTCTCGGCGGAGCGGTCGGGGAAGAAGTGGAGCTCGGGCGCGTAGCGCAGCTTGCACCGGCGGCCGACCTCGCGCCGGAGATACCCGGCCGCGCGGTCGAATCCTTCCCGCACCTTGTCGAACTCCTCCGGCCCGCCGAGGCAGGAGAAATAGACCCGCGCGGTGCGCAGGTCATGGGACATCTTGACCTGCGTGATCGTGACGAAACCGATCGCCGGGTCGTGGAGATCGGTCAGCACCATCGAGGCGATCTCCGCGCGGATGAGCTCGCCGACGCGCTCGGGGCGCTTGACCGGCATCAGCGGTATCCTCCGAGGTCCTTCGACGAGGAGCGCCGATCCCGGGCTCCCTCACCCGCCGGCCTCCGCTCCTTCGGAGCTTCGGCGCGGCGACCTCTCCCGCCGGGAGAGGTGAGCGTCTCCGCCGGGCGACGGAGGCGATCGCAACTCCGGTGGGCGCGGCGGCCCGCGCGATCACACATGGATGAACTCGTTGCGGTAGTCGAGGATCGGGCCGTCGAAGTTGCTCTCGACGAACGAGAGGATCTCCTGGAGAACCTGGTCGAGCGGGACCTGGTCGGGGCCGACGACCGCGACCGCGAGCTCGGCCCGCTGGTGCCGGTCCTGGTGGGCGGTCTCGGCGACGGATACCTCGAACTTGTTCCGGATCCGGCTCTTCAGGCTCCGGAGCACCATCCGCTTTTCCTTGAGCCCCCGGCAGCCCGGGAGGTTCAGGTCGTAGACGGCGTACGCGAGGACCAACGCCCGGCTACCCGGCCGGTTCCCGGGCGGGCAGCCGGGAAGCTCGAAGGACGAAGCCCGAAGCTCGAAACGAATTCAAAGCACGAAACGCCAAATCCGAGCTCTCAAACAAAACGCGCCTGATCTCCCATTTTGAAATTTCGAAATTCGGATTTCGGATTTGTTTCGGATTTCGAAATTCGGATTTCGGATTTTTTCTCCCTCTCCTGTTTCTCCTTTCCCTCTCGCCTCCAGCCTCCGCCTCCGAGAGCGTCACCCTGGTTTGGGAGCCAAGCTCCACCGTGGGGGTGTCGGGCTATAACCTCTACTACGGTGATGCCAGCCAGACCTACACCGACATGGTCCCGCTCGGCAATGTCACCAATATCATTGTCTCCGGCCTTGTCGAAGGCGCTACGTACTTCTTCGCCACCACCGCCTGCG
>DATFVB010000239.1 GCA_035260525.1 Thermoanaerobaculia bacterium | reverse complement strand
CCACGCCTCCCGCGACGATCGCGACGCGGTCGCCGCGGCCGAGATCGGCGGCCGTGAAGGCGTTGCCGAGCGGCGCGAGGAGCTCGATTTCCTCGCCGGGAACGAGCGCCGCGAGGCAGGCGGTGCCGGCGCCGACCACCTTCACGAGAAATTCGACGGTTCCCGACGCTCGATCCGCGTCCGCGATCGAGAACGCCCGCCGCAGGAACGGTCGGCTCCTCCCGGCGACGCCGATCATCGCGAACTGCCCGGGCCGAACCGAGGCGGCCAGGCCGGAGGCCGAGCAGAACAGGGAGAAAAGCCCGGGCGCGTGTTCGATCCGCGATGTCACCCGTGCTCTGACGTCACGCATTCAGCCGGTTGATCTTAACGCGAAGCCCGTCCGAAGGTGTGCCCGAAGGGCCGGTCGCCCCCCCGTTGAGGCCCATCCTCGAGCCCGGCGACGGGGAATCGATCTTCCCGGCAAGCCCCACCCGGAGAGAACACTCACGCGCGCGAACTCGCGAGCTTCCGCGCCCGGCGGAACACCGCGCGGAGCATCGCCGGCGTGAGGCGCCTCGTGAACGTGTTCTGCTGGCTCGGATGGTACGCGCCGAGGATCGTGAAGGGCGAAATCTCCGTCTCGGACCCGTGGGCGAACTTCGGACGCGGGCGCGGAATCGGGTGGCCGGCGGCGGAGAGCGCCCGCAGCGTCTGATCGAAGGCGAGGCCGCCGAGCGCGACGATCACGCGCAGCGCCGGCGCGGCGGCGATCTCGCGGATGAGGTAGCCGCGGCAGCGCGCGAACTCGGCGGGTGTCGGCCGGTTGTCGGGAGGCGCGCAGCGCGCCGCCGCCGTGACGAGAACGCCGGCGAGGGCGAGCCCGTCGTCGAGCGATCTCGACTCCGGCTGGTTCGCGAATCCCGCGGCGAAGAGCGCGGAGAACAGAAAATCGCCCGACGCGTCTCCGGTGAAGATCCGTCCCGTCCGGTTCCCGCCGTGCGCGGCCGGCGCGAGCCCGACCACGAGCACGGGGGCCGCCGGATCGCCGAAGGCGGGCAGCGGCCGCGACCAGTAGCGCTCCCCCCGAAAGCGGCGCGGGGGGTTCGCCGCCGACTTTTCGCGCCAGGCGACCAGGCGCGGGCATCGCCGGCAGACGACGACGTCGCGGGCGACCGCCGCCAGCCGCTCCGTCACATCGATGTCGAGGTCTGGAGCGAGGAGAGGAGAGCGTCGAAGTCCGAGCGGGACCGCTCGATCAGGGACTTCGGCCCGGTCGCCTTCACGAAGACGTTCCCCTGAGGCGCTTCGATGATCGCGCCCCACAGAGCGAACCCGGGCTCCGGCGTCGATGGCCCCATCGGCATCCCCGAGGCGTACGTCCCTTCGGCCGTCACGACGGTGACCTTCACCCCGTTCTTGTCGAGGCTCGTCACGGTGCCGGGAGAGGACTGGCCGCTGAACTGTTCCTGCCAGCGCTTCGCGTTGGCGGCGATGCCGCCCCCCTGCCCGCTCCCGAAGTAGTACACCGCCACGGCGCCGTCCTTCTCCCCCGCCGATCCGGGAATCGCGAACTGCGCGGCGCGCATCGCCGACGCGGGGGCCTCGCGCCGCCAGGCGGCGGGGGGCGCGAACGCGATGCCGGCGACCCGGACCGGGCCGGTTTCGAGATCCGCCGAGACGGGCGCGGCGGGTCCTTCCCCCTCCTCCACGTGCGAGGGTGCCATCGGGATCTCACGGGCCGGCTGGGCCCGGCGGCAGGCGGCGATGCCCGCCCCGAGCAGGCCGATTCCGATCAGCAGTCGATTCCTCATGTTTCGACTCTAGCAGGTTGCTGAAAAAGGGTCCGTGGCGGGGTTGCGAGCGCCGCGGGCTCGAATGGAAGACGCCGCGCTGAAGGCGATGCCGGCCGCATCGTCTAGGCGCGGCAACGAAGCAGGCGAGCCAGCGCCGCCGCAACCTTCTGGTGGCACGAGCCTTGCCGTTCGCGCGTTGTAAAGAACCGGCGCTCGGCCTCGTCGCGCTGAGGCGCCGCGCCGTCCTGCGAACGATCGGCAAGACTCCTGACACGCCGCCCGGATTCGTTTTTCAGCAGCCTGCTGTCGAAGATCACTTCGGAAGCAATCGGAAATTGTTCGAGGCGCACCGGTAGCCGCCGTTGCGCACGACGCTCGGAACGAGGGGCGGATAGAGCGACAGCTCCCAGCCGGCGTCGGAAAACGCCCGGCGCGCGAGGGCATCTCCCGAGGCGAGCCCCCCCGAAAAGCCCTCGGCCCGGAGCTTCTCCCCGTCGCGGTCGAGAACGACGTTGTTCCAGCCGATCAGGAAATCGTCCTCGCCGGCAACCGGCTCGCGGCGGAGCGCAACCGGAACGAGAAAAGCCGGAAGCCGGCGGACGGAGAATCCCGCTTCGCGCAGATGCCGGCCGACGAGATCGAGGAACGCCCCGAGGCGGAGAGCCCGCGGCTGCTCCTGGTAGGAGAGGAGCGCCCGGCGCAGGTCTTCTCCGCGGAGCGAGAGGCCGTAGAGGTCGGCGAAAGCGGACAGGTCCGGCGCGGGAGACCCGGCGACGAGGTCCTTCCCCAGCGACGAATCGGCGACGATCGCCGTCCCGCGGCCCGCGCCGCCGCCGGCGATCGTCACGATCGAATCGAGGTCGAACCCGGCTCCGCCGCCGATCGCCGTCATGAGCTCCCGCCGTTGCCCGAGAGTTCCCGATTCGGGGAGGCGATGGACGAACCGGATGGTCCGGCCGTACAGGACGCCGAGCTCCGCCGCCGCCCGCCGGGCCGCGGCGCAATAACGCGCGATCCCTTCGGCATTCGCGAAGCTCTCGACCGGCACCCGGGAAGCGTGGAGAATCTCGAGGATCCTCGGCTCGAGCGAATGGAGCGAAATCCAGGCCGCGCCCGCCGCCGTCAGGAGCTGGCCGTTGTGGAAAGGCACGGGGGCGAGGGCCCAGACCGGTTCTCCCCATCGGCGCATGAGCTCCTCCGGCGCGTCCTTGACGATCTCCCGCGCCATCGCGTCGTCCGCCGCGCGCGCGCGCAGGAGCGCGGCCTTCGGCCGGGCCAGCAGCACCATCCGCCCGCGGGAATCGCGCGTCTGACTGAACGAGTCCCGCGGCCAGGGAGAGTACGGCCACCCGAACGTGTCGAGGAGCGTGATCGCGGAGCCGCGCGCGAAGTCGGCGAGCTGGATCCGCATCAGAGGATCGACGAGAGCGACGATCGGACGCTTCGGGTGCGCCCGCCGGACCGCCTCGAGCAGCCGCTCGACCTCGCCGGGTTCGAAGGAAGACGACGGGAAGCTGTAGATCGTCGCCTCGACGGGGTCGCGGTCGTCGGCCGCGAAACGCGCGCCGCCGGCGGCCAGCCGCACGCGGCGGTCGGCGCTGCGCCGGGGAACGACGCCCCAGGCGTACTGGAGCGCCTCGACGTCGTCGAATTCGTTGTCGGTCTTTTCCGTGATCGCGTAGAGAAGGACCTCGCGCGCGTCGAACGGGGCCGCGGGGGGACACGCGGCCGAGAGCGCGGGCAGGACCGATCGCAGAGAGGGACGTCCGGACACTCGCTGCGCGCCGGCGAGAAGGCGGTCGACCGCGGCGTCGATCCTCCCGCGCGACCAGGGCGGCCCGGACGCGAGAAGGTCGAGGACCGCCTGCCTCGGCGCCGCAGCGGCGGCAGGGCGGCGGCCGCGGGGCGTCCCGGCCGGGGCGAGAGCGGCGAGCGCAGCCGCGAACACCGCGATCAACGCTCCGGTCCGGACCGGACGATGTCCCGCCTCCGGAGGACCGGTTTTCGGTAGCCGGATCACCGGCGGCGCCGGGCGGGCGGCGCGGCTTCCCGCATCGCGGCGCGCCAGCCGCGTTCGAGATCGGGAAGCGCGGTGCCGGTCTCTTCGCGGATCGCGGCCTCCACCGGAGTCCCGGAGGCGAGGTCCCGAAGGATGCAGGCGGCGGCGGCGGGACCGTCGGCGCGCACGAGCTCCTGGACGCAGAAGAGCGCCAGGCGATACGCCGCGCGGGCGCGCTCGCGGTCGCTCCTCTGGGAGAACGCCGTCGAAAGATCCGCGACCGACTCGAGCGGGATGACGGAGAGAGATTTCGCCGCCTCCTCCGCGGAGATGCGGCGGCCCTCGACGTACTGGGCCACGCCCTCCTGGAGCCACCCGGGCGCGCGCCCGCCGGTCATCTCGGTGATGAACGCGTGCGCGAGCTCGTGCGAAAGGAGCGCGCGATAGCTCTCG
The DNA here is from genome assembly GCA_035260525.1 of Thermoanaerobaculia bacterium. Lineage (NCBI taxonomy): Bacteria > Pseudomonadati > Acidobacteriota > Thermoanaerobaculia > Thermoanaerobaculia bacterium. Next base: position 7,041 of record DATFVB010000239.1, on the reverse strand, counting down.
GCCTCCGGGCCGTCGGGCGGCAGCGGGACGTGGATGCGGCCGTCGTAGATCCCCCCGACCCAGTCCGGCGTGTCCATCCAGGCGAAGTATCGCCGGCCCTGGTAGAGGATGACGACCGGCGAGACCGCGAGCGGCTGCCCGAAGAACGCGGCGAGCTCGGCGCGGCGTTCGTCCAGGAACCGGAGCGTCGATTCGACCGCTTCGATCGGGACGCCCGCATCGTAGAAGACCTCGAAATCGTTCCCCTCGAGATACTGCTGGCCATGGCCGTAGGCCCAGTCGCGGCGGAGCTTCCCCATCCGCGCCCGGATCGACGGATCGTTGCCGCCGAGCCGGATCGCCTCCTCCCACGCGCGCAGGGCCTCGCTGGTGCGGTTGCGGTCCGCGTAGAGCGAGCCGAGCTCCCGGAAGACGCGCACGGCGTCCGGATTCGCCTGGCTGGTCCGGATCGCGGCATCCAGGTAGAACTCCGCGAACTCGAGGTCGCCGTGGCGGACGTACGCGAGCGTCAGCTCGGCGACCGCCGCGCCGTTGCCCGGATCGTCGGCCGCGGCTTCGGACAGGAGCTCGATCGCGCGCGGCGGATCGCCGGCCCCGAGGTATTCCCTCCCGATTTCCGTGAGCCGCCGCGACTGCTCGGAAACCGGAGGCGGATGCGCGCTCGCGGTCTCCCGGCGAAGCTGCGCCAGCGCGGCGCCCGGGTCTCCCCCCGCCCCCGATGCTCCCGCGACGGCGAGCGCGGCCGCCGCCCACGCCACGAAAGCAACGAGCCCCGCCCGCGCATGCACGATCCTTCTCACGACTTCGGGGAAGGATACCGGAACGCGCGGCGGCCCGCGCCGCTGGCGGGGGAAACGGCCGTATCCTTCCTCACCCTCAGGAAACGGTGAAGTCCGCCTGCGTCTCCGAGGCCGGGACTCCGTCGCCGCGGACCCCGAGCCGCAGCGAGTAGCGGCCCGCGCGCAGTCCCGACGTGTCGAGCTCGAGCACGAGCTTCCACATTCCGTCGGCCGCAAGCGGCGTGCGCCCGACGAGCCGGACTTTGGCCGGCACGCGACTCGATCCGTTCCCCGACACCAGCTCGGCGTCCATCGTGAACGGAACGATCGCACCCGGATTCTTCTGGAAGACGACCAGGCACAGCCGCGCGAGCGAATTGGCGGCGAGATCCGGGCTCACCCTCGGCGCGTACGAGCGGTCGCCGATCACGAAAATGCCGCCCGCCGGCGCGCCGCGGTTCTCGTCGCGGATGTTGACTCCGTCGCCCGCTCCGTCGACGAAGACCGGAGGGAGGATCTCGAAACCCGCGGCGGAGAAGTCCGGGACAGCGAGATCGGACTGGGAAAAGCCGTAATCCCCCGACTGCTCGTTCCGCACGAGCACCCGCAGCCGATATTTGCCGGGCAGCAGGTGGCAGGTCGCGAGATACGTGAGGCCGCCGCTGCCGAGCGCCGGGCCCAGCTTGGCGAGCTCGACGCTGATCGACCGCGAGAAGTAGTCCGCCAGCGCGCCGGTCTCGTCGCTCACGTACCCGTAGATCCCGAACTGAAGGGCGCCCCCGGAGGGGAGCGAGGAGAAGAATCTCGGCGGGACGCTGACGATCACGGGCACGGGCTCGAGGCTGCCTCCGGCCATCGGAAGCGCCGTGACCTCGAGCGGGATCTTTCCGGGGGTTTGTGCGTCGTTGATCACGTCCGCCGCGGAAAACACGCGCTCGAGGGGCGAAAGCGCGCCGAAAGAACGCGAATCGTAGTAGCCCGCCCGCGCCGAGACGTGGGCCCGGGGAACGTCGACCTTCACCTTGAGGTCGTGGAACTTGCCCGCGTCGCCGGGGTGCGACGGCCGGAACGACAGCAAATAGATGAAGCTCGTCCGTTCCACGATGCGCTTGATCTGCGCCTCGAGGTCGTTGGAGTTCTGGATCACCTCTCCGCCGGTGGCCGAGGCGATCGCGAAAAGCGACTCGCGGCCGCGGCTGACGTGTCCGAGATTGGCGTCGGGCGCGGTCTCGTCGCGCAGACCCGCGATGTCGACGGGGTAGATCGCGCAGTCCGAGCGGCGGAAAATTTCCATCGTCTCGGTCAGGCGGCGCTCGAGGGGGGTGTTGTTGTAGCGCTTGTCGATGTCGACCGTCCACATCGCGCCCGAGGCCATCGAGTCGTTGTCCGCCTGGTTGTCCTCGTTCGTGCGGAACATGTTCCCGTACAGCAGCTCGGCGTCGAATCCCTCGGAGAAGTACATGATGATCTTGCGGCCCTGGACCGCGTCGAGCGCCTTGCCGAGCCCGCCGATCCCGCCGAGCTGGCGCTCGACCCGGGTCTTCGCGAACTGGTCGGAGCTCTTCTGGGCCATCATCTGGAAGATCTTCGCGTTCGTGGCGAACTCGGTGTCGTTGCCCCCGCGGTACACCTCGGCCGGGGTCACCTTCGCGGCATTGGGGTCGCCCGGGAGGAGGAAGGCGAATGCGAGCGGATCGCGCGCCCGGTCGATCACGGCCGGGAGGCCGACGCGCGCGGCCGCGGCCGCCAGCTGCGCGCGATCCTGCGTGAAGTTGACGAGGATCTGCGCGCCGCGCTCGATCGACTCCGTCGCGACGGCCGCGAGGTCGTCGGGCGCCATTCCCTTCTGGACGAAGGCGATCGCGGCCTCGCGCGACCGCGCGATCTCGTTGGGAGTCGCGAAGGAAAAATCGAACAGCAGCAGGAAGTGGCGCCGCCCGGCTGCCGGGAGGTCCGACGGCAGGCCGCTCGCGAGCCGCCGCTGGGAGAGGTCGATCGTGTCGACGGAAAGGATCTGCTGCCTGCGTCCGTCGTCCTCGACCGTGAAATTCTTCTCGGTCAGGCCGCGGACGGGCTTCCCGTCGCGTCCGGTGACGTTGACCGGAACTTCGACGAGCGAGACTTCCGCGTTCTCGTGGAAGATCTTGTCCGCCGGGGGCTTTGCAGCCCGCGCCGGAAACGCCGCGAGAGCGGCGAGAAGGACGGCGGGGAGAAGGCTTTTAGACACCGGCGATCCCGAATGCAAGATCACTTTACACCCTTTTCGCGACGGCGGAGGGCGTCGGAGGAATCTTAACGAGATCTTCATGCCATGGCGCCGGCCGCCCGGGTCCCCCGGCCCGGACTTCCCGCGCTCGTCACGCCGGAGGCGCCGCCGCCTGGCGAGCGGCGGCGTCGGCCCTCTGCGTCCAGAACGCGGCCGAGGCCGGGTCCCCGAGGATCTTGAACGTCTCCCCCGCCGCGCGGAAGCAGCGCGGAGTGGGCGATTTCTTCACCATCTCGAGGAGCGTCTGCCGCGCTTCGCCGGAACGCCCCTCGCTCGCGAGAAGGAACGCGAGCGAGGACCAACCGCCGGGGTTCCCCGGGAAATACTTGATCTCCTGGCGGAATTCCTGCTCGGCCTCGGCGTTGCGTCCCATCCGCGCGAGCAGGTCCCCCTTGAAATAATGGAGGTTGCTCACCTGGCGGTCCTCCCGGTTCTCCAGCTCCGTTTCGACCTTGTCGAGCTGCGCCAGCGCCCCCGAGAGATCGCCGCGCGCTTTCGAAACCTGGGCGAGGAGGATCGCGGGCTTGACGTGCCCCATGTGGCCCCGTTCGAGCGCCTCGCGCGCTTCTTTCTCGGCCCCGTCGAGGTCCTTGTCGTGCATCAGGACCGCGGCCAGGACCTCGTGCGCCTCGGCCGGCCCGGAGACGGCGATCGACCGCTGCGCGAAAAGTTTCGCCTGGGCGAAATCCCCGAGGTCGAAGTATTCGTTGGCCATCGAGGCGAGCGTCACGGGATCCCCCGGCTTCCAGCGGTCCGCCTGCTTGAGCGCTTCGAGCGACTGCTCGGTCTGGCCGAGCTTGTGGAACGTGTTCGAGAGCTGGGTCCACGCATCCGTCATCCCCGGTTCCTTCCGGAGGAGCTCGCGCAGCAACGGGATCGCCTCGGCGTAGCTCTTCTCCGCGTAGAGCCGGATGGCCTTGTGCAGGAGCGACAGCTCGCCGACGCGTTCCATCGGGTTCGGGAGGTTCGCGGCGTCCTCGGGCGGCGAGGCCGAGCCGAGGTAGCCGAGCGCGGCGAGCTTCTTGACCTGCTCCGGGTCGCCGTGTCCCGGCGCCTGCCGCGGCCGGTCCATCGCGAGAAGGGCGTTGCGCATCCGGCGGAACGGCGCCGGGAGGCCCGACGCGAGGTCGTGCGTCTCCGAGGGGTCCCCGACCACGTCGTAGATCTCGTCCTTCGGCGCGTGGATGTACTCATACCGGTCGTTCGTCAGCGCGGCGAGGTCGCTCCAGCCGAAGTGATAGCGCGGGTAGAGCGTCTCGCTGTAGATGTCGCGCACCGGGAAAGAGCGCGCGGCCGACGCGGTGAAGGGCACGGCTTTCCCGGCCAGGTTGGCGGGCGGCGCGATTCCGACGGTCTGCGTGATCGTCGGAAACAGGTCCTCCAGCCCCACGGGGACCGCGACGGACTGGCCCGCGTCGGCCTTTCCGGGGAGCTTGATCATCATCGGCACGTGCAGCGTCTCGCGGTAGAGCAGCACGCCGTGCTCGAGCTCGCCGTGCTCGCCGAGCCCCTCGCCGTGGTCCGAAACGAGCACCAGGAGGGCGCGGTCGTAGATCCCCTCGCGCCGGAGATAGTCCGTGAACTTGCCCACGATCTGGTCCACCGTCGCGATCTCGCCGTCGTACGGGCGGTCGCGGTATTCGGCGTCGAACGGCGGGATCGGCTTGTACGGAGTGTGCGGCTCGTAGAGATGCAGGAAAAAGAAGAAGGGCGTCTTCTCGTGCTCGGAGATCCATTTTTCCGCGATTTTCTCGGTGTCGAATCCCGAGCGCTGCACCTGCGCCAGGCTCGCGGTCTCCGTCTGCGCCTCCACGCCGTCTTCGAAGAAGTCGAAGCCCTGGTTGATCCCGGTCGTCGCCGTGAGGACGACCGCCGAGATCGCGCCGCCGGTCGCGTAGCCGTTTTCCTTGAGCGTCGAGGCGATCGTGACGTGCCCGGGCGCGAGGACGTAGCCGACGTTGTCGCGCACGGCGTTCTGCGGCGGCAGCATCCCGGTCATCATCGTCGTGTGGGAGGGCAGCGTCAGCGGAACGTGGCTGTAGGCGTTCTCGTAGAGGACCGAATCGCGGCGGAGCGCGTCCATCGCCGGGGTCTTCACCTGCCGGTAGCCGTAGGCGGGGAGATGGTCGGCGCGGAGCGTGTCGATCGAGATCAGGATCACCGGCGCGCGCTGGAAACGGCGCTCGCCGCGTCCGCCGCAGCCCGCCGCTGCCGCGAGCATCGCCGCGGCCGCGATCGCCGCGCCCCATTTCCCGGCGCCGCGAGCCGCGGGACCTTCGTCGTTTCTCTTCCGCGTCGTCATTTTCCTTCTCCGTTCCGAGAGCCCGCGCCCATCAACCCTTGTTGGCCGGCAGCTGCGCCAGGAGCTGGCGCGCGCGGGCGATGTCGGGACCGTAGCGCACCGCGGGCGCGCGGGCGATGAAATCCTCGAGCGCCGATCGTGAATCGGCGTCATCGCCGATCCCGTGCGCCACGAGCGCGATGTTGAACAGGGCGTCGAACTGGTTCCGGTCGAGCGCCACCGATCTCTTCCACGAGGCGATCGCGTCCGCCGAGCGGCCCGCCCGCATGAGGGCGACGCCCTGCGCGTTCCACGCGCGCGGCAGCCGGTCGTTGACGGCGAGCGCCCGGCCGAGGGCGGCGAGCGCGGCCGCCGGGTCTCCCGCCTGGAGCCGCGTGATCCCGATGTTCTGCAACGCCTGGCCGCTGCGGGGATCGGCGGCCGCCGCCTGCTCGAACTTCGCGATCGCCTCTTTCGTCCGGCCGGCGGTCGCGAGCGCGATTCCGGTCGCGTTGAGCGCTTCCGGATCCCGGCTGTCGGAGAGCGGCGCGAGGATGCGGAGCCCTTCCGCCGCCCGCCCCGACTCGGCGCAGAGGAGCCCCCACCGCGCCCGCAGCCCGTCGTCGATCAGGCCCTTCCGGTCGGCGGCCTCGAGCGTGGCGATCGCCGCGCCGTCTCGTCCCGCCTGGCCCTGGAGGAACGAGAGAAAGTCGTACCCGGTGCGCATCGTCGGCCGCTCCCGGACCACCTCCGCGGCGCGCCGGAGCGCCTCGTCGAGCTTTCCGCGCTGGTAGAGGTCGACGAGGTCGTGGATGGCCTGGTCGAGCCGGACCAGGTTCTTCGGGTCATCCTCGGGCCCGTAATGGCCGCGGGGCGCGGCGGTCCCGGTGATGTAGCCGAGGCTCTGGAGGCGCGCCCGCTCCTCCGACGAGCTCGAACGCGGCGCGACCTTTCCCGCGCCGGCCGGAATGGCGTTCTTGAGCACTCGCACGCGCGAATCGTCGCGGGAGAAGAGGTTGTGTTCTTCTTTCGCGTCCGAGTCGAGCGCGTAGAGCTCGGGGATCGGCAGGTCGATGTACTTGGCCCCGCCGCCGACCTCGCCGCGCAGCGGCGCCCAGCCGCGGTTCAAGCTCGCCGAGAGCGCTTCGAAATACGAGGTCTCCTTCGGATCCGGCGGCGGTCCCAGGAGCGACGCCCCCGGAAGTCCGGCGGGCTTGCCCGCGCCGACCTCCGCGAGGATCGTCGGCACGATGTCGATGTGCCTCGCCAGGCGCGCGTCCGAGCCGGACGGCACGAGTCCGGGCGACCAGACGAGGAGCGGTACGTGGAGCGTGGCCTCGTACGCGAACAGACCGTGCGTCAGCTCGCCGTGCTCGCCGAGGCTCTCGCCGTGGTCGCCGGTGACGACCAGCAGCGGCGGCGTCTTTCCCGAGCGCAGCTCGTCGAAGAGCGGCGCGAGCGCCGCGTCGACCCCCGCGACTTCGCCGAGATAGGGATCGGCCGCGTACTGACGGTCGAAGGGGGGCGGCGGGCGGTACGGGGCATGGCAGTCGTAGAGATGGACCCAGAGGAAGCGCGGCGTCGAGACCGGCGCGTTCCACCACTTCAAGGCCGCGGCCACGACCTCCGTCGCGGGGCGTTCCGACATCACGAAGTCGTAGGGACCGACTCCCTCCGGATAGTGCTGGTCGTAAACGTCGAAGTCTTTCGCGAGG